>JACQZC010000082.1 GCA_016207905.1 Nitrospirota bacterium
CTATAAACTAAAGCAAAAACATTAGACCCTGAATCGAGTTCAGGGTGACGGTTAGGGTTCAGGGTGACAGGATTGAAGGAGGTAGAATGAAAAGAGGACAAGGCACACATGAGGCAAAGAGATTTCTACTTTGGCTTGACACGAGTTTACTAAGATATTGCCATCAGTGCTTGTTCCTGATAATATCCAGTTATGATAGTGGTAGAGACCTTTAGAGGCAAATCCGTTAAAGAGCACAGGGTAGAGGTTGTAGAGAGAAAGGGCTTAGGCCATCCAGACTTTATGTGCGATTCCATCATGGAAGCTATCTCGGTGGCACTTTGCAGGGCATATAAAAAGCACATAGGCTTTATCCTTCATCATAACATCGACAAAGGGCTTTTAGCCGCAGGGAAAGCCAAAAAGACATTTGGAGGTGGAAGGGTCATTAAGCCAATGGAGCTTATTATCGGAGACAGGGCAACCTTTGTGGCACAAGGGAAAAAAATCCCGGTAAATGGCATTGCCATAGCAAGTTCAAAGGAATGGATTAAAGCAAATCTGCGGTTCGTTGACCCTGAAAAGCATGTAAGATATAGAACAGTCCTTTCAGCAGGCTCAGAGGAGCTAATAGACATATTCATGAGGCCCGGAGAGGTAAGGGGTGCAAATGACACATCTGCGGCTGTTGGCTATTACCCTCTTTCGCCAACCGAGGAGACTGTCTTAGACCTCGAAAGATACCTCAACTCAAGACAGTTCAAAGACAAATACCCAGAGACAGGCGAGGATGTAAAGGTCATGGGCTTAAGAACAGGACAGGACATTGACATCACGGTTGCAATGCCCCTCATATCGAGGTTCGTTAAATCGGAGAATGAATATTTCAGGAAAAAAGAGGTTATACATTCAGAGATGAATTGGTTTCTTAGGACATGCAAGGACTTCAAAAAAATCTCTGTTCATTTCAACACACTCGATGAAAAAGGAAGGGGGCTTGGTGGAATATACCTTAGCCTTCTTGGGACATCTGCCGAGGATGCGGACTCAGGACAGGTAGGAAGGGGAAACCGTGTAAATGGCTTAATCTCTGTGATGAGACCAATGGGCACAGAGGCGGCCGCAGGGAAAAACCCTGTAAGCCATGTGGGTAAGATTTACAATATCCTTGCCCATAAATCGGCAGAGGATATATATAAAAATGTAGAGGGCATAAAAGAGGTCTATGTATTCCTCTTAAGTAGAATCGGCATGCCCATAGACAAACCCCTTATGGCATCTGCACAGTTACTCTTAAAAGAAGGTGTAAGGCTCAAAGACATATCGAAAAAGGTTACCGAAATCCTCGAAAGAGAGCTTTCCAATATCAGCTCCCTTTGCGATGAGCTTTCAGAAGGCAGATACAGGGTCTGTTAGAGGGGGTTGCACCTTCATGCGTTTATGCCTTGCTTAATGACCTTCATCTTCTGGTTTATCTTGAGCCAGAGCCAGACACCTAAGCTAACAACTGTAAATGCAAGAATATGCTTCAGGATTAAGGCAGGGATCTGATTATGAATAACTGCATTTGACCACTCGAAACTCCTGAATGTAAGTGTTCTCGGTATTGCACCTATGAGTATCCAGTAAAGGGAAAACCTTGCCACCTTTGCCATGCCCTTATAGATGCTCATAAAATATCCTGCCACTACGCTTCCACTGCCTGCCTCATATCTTTTTATCATCAGCCAGACTGCCACACCACATGCTAAAAGCATGGCAGTCGAAACATCATGGAGATGGTTATTCACCATTATTATGACACCGACAGTAGGACTCATACCTAAGATATTATACCTCACCCTCTTCCGCAGGTGGGGAGAGAAAAGTTAAAGGTTTGGTAAAAATGTTAAAATAATAAAACTATGTCATCCCTTCTTGATATAGGAGTCATGCTCAACAACTACTCCCATGATATAGCCACGGCATTTCTAATCGTAGGTGCAGTCGCTATGTTAGTTCTCTCGAAGAGTTATCCCGACCTTGCCCATGCAGGCAAGGATATGGAGCTTTACTACATCGGCACCAATCGGAGCATAATGAGGCTTGTAAAATATTCCCTTATCTGGGTGCTTATCGCAGGTGTGCCAAGAACGATATTCTATGTGAGGTATGAATGGTCTAATATAGCAGGTGGTATTCAGGTCGCTGTAATAACTGCGAAACATATTGCTATGTTTTTGCTCGTAGGAGTGGGACTTTTCTATTGGCTCAAGATTAGAAAAACCCTTAGAAGCCTCGAATTAAAACATAATGTAAGGCAGGGAGAAGGTGGTTAAAACGATTCCGATGAGCGGAGGACTACTTTTTTCCATTGGACCAAAGTGTTATAATTAAGGATATGTTTAAGGTTAATTTTATAAAACCCTTAGGGGATAGGAAGGGCTTTACACTCGTAGAGCTTCTTATCGTAGTAACTATTATCATGTTGCTTGTGGGATTGGTCGGACAGAATGTCTTTAAGAGGCTCGGTAAAGGCAAGCAGGGTGCGGCAAAGGCACAGGTTGAGATATTTGGGGCAGGCTTAGACGATTTCAGGATGGACATGGACAGGTATCCCACCACACAGGAGGGATTAGAAGCCCTCATAACAAACCCCAGCTCTGAAAAATGGGATGGACCATATCTTAAAAAGCAGGTAATACCCAAAGACCCATGGGGAAGACCTTATGTATATCAGTCTCCGGGCACTCATGGAGAATACGACCTTTACTCCTACGGAAGGGACGGCTCAGTCGGCGGAGACAATGAGGACAAAGACATTATAAGCTGGCAATAGGACAGGACTCACTTGCTAAGTTTCCTTTTTTGCCCCATTGTGTTTATTGGTATAGAAAAAAAAGATATTCTGATATAGAATAAAAATAATAAACTAATCTTAAAAGAGGTGATTTTTAATGAGAGTTGCTTCAGTTAAAATCAATCCTGAGGATTATATTCTCTCAGTGCTTTCTCCCGAGGACAGACTTGATGCATCTTTTAAGGTGGCGGAAGAGGCGTTCAAGAAGACCCGATTAACTCTGAAAGATATTGATAATGCTGTTAAAGCTGTAAGGAAGAAGGCATACGGAAAAAAGAGGTAGAGTAGTCATTGACACAGGGGTTCTTGTCTCTGCCTTTGTCTTTGGCGGAGTTCCAGAAAAGGCTGTAAAGAAGGCATTTGCAGAGGCAGAAATATTTGTATCTCCTACCCTTCTGAAAGAATACCGCAGTGTTCCTCTGGTTCTTGAGTCTGAAGAAAAAATAGACCACATCCAGTTGAAGGTATTAATCTCAGGCATAGCTGCTTTTGTAGCAAGAGCAAATGTTATTCAGCCACAGAAAAGGCTATTTATTTGTAGAGATGCCAAAGATAATATGTTGCTTGAATGCTGTCTTGAGGCAGGAGCGAATTTCTTGGTCACTGGCGACAAAGACCTTCTTGATATGACAGACCTGCCATTTAAATTAAAGATATTGACACCACAGAGATTTACTTCAGAGGGATAGAAGGGAAGACACTGGGTATGCCCGCTTCCATCTCCTATGAATCCAGAGCCATTCAGTCGGATTTTCCTTTACATATCTTTCTACATAGCCAGTTAGTTTTTTAGTGTCCTCAATCTCATCTCCTGAAAGGGAGACCTCAGGGCTTATATTTATCACATGCCCCGTTTCGGTTCTCTTTATAAACACTGCAAGCACAGGAGAGTCTGTCTTTCGAGCTAAAAGAGCAGGGACCTTCAGTGTCCATGCAGGGCTTCCGAGAAACTCTATCAATACACCCTCGGAATGAACCACAGACTGGTCAATGAGGAGACCTATGGTTTTACCCTGTCTAAGGCTCTGAAGCATTTCTTTAAGTCCGCCTTTTTTATAAATAACCCGGTTTCCATATTTTGTCCTCGATGTCTCAACGAACCTGTTAAGGAAGGGGTTATTAATGGGTCTTGCAACAACGCCAATGCTATCTACTTTTAAGGACAATGAAATGGACATAAGCTCCCAGTTACCAGTATGGCCTGTTATAAAGATTACGCCTTTCCCCTTTGCCTTTGCATGGTCAAAATTTTCTTTTCCCTCGATGTGCACAGACCCGAAAATCTTATTGCCTCTGCCCCAATAGACCTTTAGGAGCTCAATGAATGATCTGCCAATGTTTTTGAAGAACTCTTTGATTATTTCCTCAGGGGGCTCTGCTACAGAGACGGCATTCCTTTCAATCGCAGTCCTTAGATTCTCGATAGCTATGAGCCTTCTTTTCCTCCACAGCAAATAGGCGATGGTGCCGAGTGCTCCTCCTGCCTTTTTAATGAGGCTATGAGGAATCAGGCTCAGGGGAAAAGAAATCGCAAAGAATACGAAAAACTCAAGGGCCCATAAAACCTTTTTCATTGCCCTTTATTTTCATTTTCCTTTTTCTTTTTCTCTTCATCTTCCTCCTTCTTTGCCTTCAGTGCCTCGGAGATTTCCTCGAGGCGTTTTGATACAAGGTAGTTAAATGTCCCCTCTGGATATGTGCCGTCGTCTTTGAGCTCGCCTGCAGGCATTCCTGTAAGGATTTCAAGCCCTTCCTCAACCCTGTCTATAGGGTATATCAAGAATTTGCCCTCTTTTACGGCATCAGTAACATCCCTTTTAATCATAAGGTTCTTTATGTTTCTCGATGGGATTATTACACCGTGTGAGCCATTAAGTCCCCTTAGTTGGCAGAGGTCAAAGAATCCCTCTACTTTTTCGTTTACGCCTCCGATTGGCTGGACATCTCCGTTTTGGTCCATAGAGCCTGTGATGGCTATATCCTGTCTGAGAGGCACCTGGGCTATACTACTTAGAAGGGCATAAAGCTCGGCACAGGTTGCACTGTCTCCCTCTACCATGTCATAGAGCTGTTCAAAGGTGATTGAGGCAGAAAGGCTTATTGGCTTCTTTATAGCATATTTACTTCCGAGGTAGTGTGTAAGTATAAGGATTGCCTTTTCGTGTATTCTTCCCGACATCTTTGTCTCTCGCTCTATGTTCACAACGCCTGCCTTGCCTGTATATGCCTTGGCTGTAATCCTTGAGGGCTTGCCAAAGCTATAATCCCCCATGGATAAGACTGCAAGACCATTGACCTGACCGACCATATCGCCTGAGGTCTTTACTATCAGGGTGTCTTCCATCGTCATCTCTCTAAGGTGCTCTTCTATCTTTGAGTTTCTATAGACCTTCTCGTTAAGTGCCTTCTCTACATGCTCTGCTCCTACGACATTGCTTCCTGCTTTTTGTGCCCAGTAATGGGACTCTATTATAATGTCTGCTATGTCGGTAAACCTCGTTGAAAGCTTAGCCTGATGCTCTGCAAGACGGGAGCCGAATTCAACGATTTTAGAAACCCCTGTTCTGTCGAATGGAAGAAGTTTCTCCTCATTGCACCTCGATGCAATGAACTCTGCATATTTTTTAACACTACTCGTTGTTCTTGGCATACGGCTGTCGAAATCGGACTTTACCTTAAAGAGTTCCTTATATTCCTCATCGAGATTATAGAGGAGGTAGTAGAGGAAGGGGTTTCCGACAAGTATGACCTTTATATCGAGCGGTATTGCCTCTGGCTTTAAGGTGGTTGTCGATATGAGCCTGTATTGCTCCCAGACATCTTCTATCCTAACTTCTTTATTTCTGATTGAGCGCTTAAGGGCATCGTATGCAAAGATACTTCTTAAGAGGTCAAGGGCGTCTATGACGAGGTAGCCTCCGTTTGCCCTGTGAAGAGAGCCTGCCTTTATCATGGAGAAATCCGTCACTGCAATGCCATACTGAATCTTATGCTCTACCCTTCCAAAGAGGTTGTAATAAGTGGGGTTAGCCTCAAAGACACATGGGGCACCCTTTGTCTCCTTATTGTTGACAAGGACATTGATTGCATATCTCGTAAATGTAGGCTCTGCCTTTGGCATCTTCATAAAGGGCAGGGGAGGTGTCTGCTCCTCGGCTCCCTTAAAGTCCTCTAAGTGGGCAAGGATATCCTCTCTAACTACCTCGAGATAGGTTACTATTATTTCGTAAGCCCTGTATTTGTTTTTAAGTTCCTCTATGAGATGCCCAACTGCCGAAAGCGCAGCATCCCTTTCAAGTCTTTCCAAGAGTTCCTTGACTAATTTCTCGCCCTCTCTTACGGCCCTGACAACATCGTCTAATTTTTCCTGAAGAGCCCTGCCGACCTCCTCTATCTTTTTTCTGCTTTTTTCCTCTAATGCCTCGAACTCCTCCTCGCTAAGAGGCTCGCCTGTTTTCTTTACAGGCACTATCAAAAGCCCGCTTACAGTTTTTCTTATGGAGAAGCCCTTTGCCTGTGCCTCGTCATCTAAAGAGCCAAAAAGCTCTTTTTGTTTTTTCTGAAACTCCTCCATTATCCTGCTTTTCTGTTTTTCGTATTCCTTTGATTCAAAGACCTTAGGTATCTCTACCTTCAGTATCTTTATAAGCTCTTCCATGTCTTTTTGAAATAGGATTGCCTGCCCAGCCTTCATGGATATAGCCTGAGGGACATCCGGGTCTTTGAAATTATAGACATAGCACCAGTCAGAAGGCACAGGCTCTTTTTCGGCAAGTTTTTTAAGAAACGACTTGATTGTGGTCATCTTTCCGGTGCCGCTTTCGCCAAGTATGAATATATTAAATCCTGTAGACTCAAGGCTTAACCCGAAATCAAGGGCATTCATTGCCCTTTCCTGGCCTATTGTGCCGTCAAGTACCTTGATTTCCGAAGTTGTATTGAAATCAAAAAGTTTAAAGTCACAGCATTTGTAAAGCTCGTCTGCCTTAAGCGTTCTTGGCATAAAAAAAATACCTCCGTGTATGAAATCTATAAAATAGTATTATAAATCAGGGGAAAATGCAAGCCCGACTACCTTTTTATCCCGTAGTCGGTTTCAAGTATTTCTAAGGCAACCTGCCTCATCCTTTCAGGGTCTATCTTTGCAGTTGGGATTTTCTCCTTCACCCGCTCCTTCCATCTCCCCTCTACTGCCCATCTTAAGAGTGTCTGTGCTGACATCTTAATGTCATGGCTATCCTCGAGCCTTTTAAGTATTGCTTTAATGTTTTTTCCTCCAAACTCAAGATATGTCCTCTGAGCTATTTTCCTTGCCTCATGTGTGCCTTGTCCTCTTTTCATTCTGCCTCCTTTTTGTCTTTGCTTTAATTTAATAGGGGGAGGGGGGGTGTCCTAACCCATTGATTTTTAATGATTCCTGCTTTAATTTTGCTTTAATATTAAAGCAAATCAGAATCCTTACTTCCCCTTTTTTCATACTCGCACCTCCCATAAACTATAGTTAGATAATAACACTAAAAAACCCATTTGTCAAGTAAAAAATGAACTATTGTTTTAAATTCCCCTCTCCCCTTGCGGGAGAGGGCGAGGGTGGGGCAGAAGAACGAGGCACTGATGAAAATGAAATCAGAGATGTAATCCTTACAGGCTTTTCCATTCCTGCAAAATATGGACGGGCAGGAAAGGCTAAGGTTTATGAGTTTAAGAAGAATCGGCTTAATAAATATTATGAACAAAAGAGAGTTGAAGTATTTTATACTATTGAAGGGGATGCAATTATAAGCGTGACTGTATATGTATTTTATGGAAAATGGGAGGATGTGAAATGAACATTGTGTATAATGACAAAACAGACCTTCTCTATATCAGGCTTGATGACAGAAAGCAGGATGTTATAAATCGGCGGGTCTCCGAAGATATTGTTTTGGATATTGGTGAAAACGATAGAATTGTTGGAATTGAAATCCTTGATGCATCCAAACACATAACACTTGATAAACTCCTTCCCATCAGATATGAAGTTTCAAAGGCATAAAGAGGGGGTGGGTAAGATAGGGGCAATGGAGTCCTTCCTGCTTCAACAAAAGGAGAGGATAAAATCCTCTGGAGATAGACATGTGCCAAATACCTTCAGATCTTAGAGAACTGGTGGATAACACAACAATAGTAAAACTTGAGGATAGTAATAATAAAGTGCTAATAGGGGACCCTAATTATTGTGATAGTAGATTTCAGTCAGATCATCAACGGGATCAGATTAATTTAAATGATTTAGAACCCTTTTGGAATAAAAAATTTCAAACATTTCAAAATAATTGGAAACCACAAAGACAGAATTATATATTTTTCTACAACACATTTAAGCTCTTTTATTATAGTTTCTATCAGCTAAGAGTTACTAAAGTGGCATCAATCAATGTTGATAGAAACTGTTCTGGCTATCGCCAAAAGATAGTTTTGTATAGTGAATTGGCGGGAACGGGGTTATGTGGTATTTATCAATACGGGAAAAAATGTATCGACATAATAAGTAAACTGAGGATTAGTATTAACAAACCCGATGAAAAATTTTTTAAAAAATTCTCTGGGACCAGAAATAAAATTATTGAACACAACTTTAATCTTAACAATTATAGTTTTCAAATAGATCCAGATTTTTGGAGTCTGTTGTCAACGGATTCATGGTTAACAGTTCTAATCCACACCTCTAAAGAGGCAGCATACAGAGCGCAAATAGATTACTATGAAGATTACTATAAATTGGAAAAGTTTATCTCAGAAATTATAAGACTATTTTGATAAGCTATGGGGGTAATTTTATCAGGGACACAGGTACTATCTCCCCCTCAAAGCCTATTCAGGACAACTAAGGCAAAAGGAATTTGCATCAGGCAGCCTTAGCTTTATTCATGTTCTCAAGAACCCACATCCTTACAAGCTCAAGATAACCTATCCCTTTAGTATCGGCTATTTTCTTCAGGCTCTTGATTGTCTTTTCATCAAGCCTGAGCGAAACGAGCTTCTTTTTGGGCCGTTTAAATTTTACTTTTACCTCTTTTGTTCCTGATAGATAGTCAGCACTGTCATGTGTTGCCCAAAAATCAGCCTCCTCTTTCTCTGATTTAAACTTAGGTATTTTTTTCATTTTTCCAATCTCCTTTTATATAGAGACTTTTCCCTTTCAGTCATGTCCCTTGCTGTTATTGTCCTGAAAACACCCTTGCCTTTATTTATTCCAACAACCAAAAGGTATCTGCCGCTGTCAGTAATCCCATATACAAGATACCGCTCATCAGCAGTTTTCCTGACATATGGATTATTTACACAGGCCTCCTCAACTTCATCATAACCAACACCATGCCTAAATACATGCTCAATGTTTCCTCTGTCCCATTCAAATGCCTTAAATAACAAAATAGCCTCGCTATCTATCAGATGTCTATAAGATAGCTCTAATAAAATGATTTGTCAAGGGAAAAAAAGGAAGAGCTTTATCACAAGGCATCATAAATTTATATTATAGTTAGCTTGCCTCTGAAAAATCCTCCTTTCAAGCCCCTCAATACCCCTCTTTCTTCAATTTCACTTCTGCTCAGGAGGCACCGAAGGGAGCATAAAGAAAAGTAACCGCTAACTCTTTAAACCTTCTCAAAAGGCATCATAAATTTAAACTTCCTCTTTGACCCCCTTCTTTGCAAGGTCTTTTTTAATGGCATCAGTGAGGGTAACAAAGATTTCCTTTTTGAATTCAAAAGGGACTAGAGAGATTTTTATTCCCTTCATGCCCTCGGATGATGAAGGGCATAAACCCTTTTTGCCCTGTCCATCGAGACCTTTGTGTATATCTGTGTTGAAGATATATCGGAATGCCCAAGCATCTTCTGAAGAGACCTCAAATCAGCACCACCTTCGAGCATGTGAGTTGCAAAGGAATGCCTCAGGGTATGAGGAGAAAGATTAAGCCCTGCTTTTTTCCCATATCCCTTTAGAGCCTGAAAAAACCTCTGCCTTGTCATATGCTTGCCTCTTTGCGTAAGGAAAAGATACTCCGAAAGGCTTTTCCTAAGAAGCAGAGACCTTGCGGTTTTCATATATAGCTTAACCATATCGAGTGCCCTCTGGCTGACAGGCACAACCCTTTCTTTTGAGCCCTTCCCTATGACCCTGATAAAGCCAGCCTCGAAATTTATATCATAAGTCCTGAGCCTGATAAGCTCGCTGACCCTAAGTCCGCTTGAATACAAAAGCTCAATCATTGCAGAATCCCTAAGCGTTAAGGAGCCCTTTGAAGCGGGGTGTTTTAACCCCTCAAGTAGTTCCTTTATCTCATCGAGGCTAAGTGCCTTTGGAAGGGTCTGCCACTTCTTTGGAGATTGAAGGTTTTCGGTTGGGTCTTCGTCTATGATGCCCTCGATGAGTAGATATTTAGAGAGCTCTCTCAGGCAAGACATTACCCTGCATATAGAGGATATAGAAAGCCCTTCTATCCTCATAGAATCTAAAAACCCCATTATGTCCTGTCTTGAAAACGGAATCCCCCTGCCTGTCCTTTTAAGAAACCCCTGAAACCTCCTTAGATCCTGAGAATAAGACTTAACCGTGTTTTCCGAAAGCCCTTTCTCTACAGTAAGATATACAAGAAAATCCTTAACCATCTCCATGCGATATTATACTCATGAAAAGTGGTTTCTACAATAAAAGAAATACCTGGTGCCTGCTATCTTAGCGAAAGCTTCTCGATGTGGCTTGCAGGGCTGTAGTAGAATCCCTGTCCGTAGTCTATGTCAAGCTCTATGAGCCTTTTTACGGTCTCGGCGTCCTCCACGAACTCAGCCACGGTCTTAATGCCAAGACTCTTTGCCATGCTGGCTATCGACCTTACGACCTTGTATGTCTCCTCTGAGTAAAGGATTCTTTTTGTAAGCGAGCCGTCTATCTTAAGGTGCGAGATGACCTCTGCTTCGGCAAGGTCAGCAACAGTCTTAAGCGATGAGTACCCTGTGCCAAAGTCATCAACCACGAATCCTATCCCGTAGTTCGATTTCAGGTATTTTGCAAGCTCTGTGTAGTCAAGTAGTGCTTGCTCGGTTATCTCGAAATAAGGGCTTATGTCTTTGTCCTTGAGAAGGCGTATAGCCTTTTCAACTGACTCCCTGTAAGCAGGGATTTTAAATGACAAAGGACTTACATTTATGAAGACCTTGTTCGTTATATCTTTGAGCCTACTGGCATATGAAACGACCTTTTCAAGAACCCTCATGTCAAGCTCTGTAATAAGGTTTCTTTCATAGATGGCATCTATGAAGAGATTTGCCTGCACATAGCCTTTGTCCTCTCTGAGCCTTACGAGTGCCTCGAGGTCATAGAGTTTTCCTGTCCTTAATCCACATGCAGGCTGAAAGAAAACATCGAGCCTGTCTTCCTCGAAGAGTAGCTCTATATACTTATGTTTTTTCGCCTCGGCATTAATCGCCTCTGTGGCATCCTCGGCATCGACAATCCTCTTCCATGTGACTGGGTTCAGATGCTCAAGGATTGTCGTGTTACCTCTGCATAGCTCTTTGAGGTTAATCGCAGTAAGCTTGAGGCTTTCAGGAAGAGACTTCTTTATATTCTCTATAGTTCCCTTGTCTTGTTCTTTCTCTCTTAGTAATCCCACTGCCCCGTTGTGCACAGGTATGACTACATGCTCACATCCCTCCAGTTTGCTCTCCATCGCCTCTACTACATCTGTCTGTTGGGATTCTCCGAATCCCTTGTCATAAATGCCTGTGAGTTCGGAAGGGTTCTTCACCTTAGCATATAAGAGAAAGTCTTTTTCTATCTCGACTCCTTTTCTCAGAAATTCAAAAAATACCTTTTCCCTATTTGTGGCAGACAAGTTATATACTTGGGCAAGCTCTTTATGGAAAAATGACGAGGCATGCATCAGGGATTTGAGCTCCCAATATGCCTGAAGGCAAAGACCCTTCAATACATAATACGAGACCGACTGGCAGAGGGAGTGAAGCTTTTTGTGAAGGCTCTCGATGCGATTGTGGGTTTCTGTTTCAGGAAGGAGCATTTTTGCCTCGATACCCGTAAGCCAGCTGTCAATGGGGCAGTGGTTTATGCCTGTTTCCTTGAGGGGCAGGGTGTCTTTATGAGTTAGAGCACTTAGTCCCCTGCTTATATGCTCGTTATGAATCTCGATGGGCTTAAAGTCTTTTATGATGTCTGTTTTGATAAGGTCTACAAGCTCCCTTACAAGTCCGTTAAGATACCCCTCGGAGGAATACTGTCTTGCCTTCTCGTAGTAGTCGTTTACCTCTCTATAGAACTCGATAAGTCTTTTTTCTCTCATGAGGATAGAGAAAAACTCGTCCCTGAGGAAATTGAATGCCTCTATGTAATCCACAAGGGAAACCCCCATTGCGACATGCATCTCGGCAAGCCAGATGTATCTTTTTCGCATTGCCTCGTTGCTTTCTCCGAGTGAGTCCTCTATATTTTTTCTCTGCTTCTTAACAACGCCTCTTATCTGTCCTTTGGATTTGAAAAAGCCTGACAGATGCTCTCTTTTAAGAAGGCGGTTGAAGAAGTTTTTGAAGACTTCGTCATAAAAAGGGCTAAGTTCAGTAAGCTTAAGATGCATGTCTACCTCCACCAGTCATTTACTAAATCATACACCTTGAAGTTGTATTGTCAAGGGTTTCTTTTTAATGTAAGATTACATCGGAGGGCTTATGAAAATCACGCATTACTCATTTGGAAAGATTACAATCGGTGGAAAGACCTATACATCGGATGTCATAATATACCCGGAAAGGGTTGACCCATCATGGTGGCGTAAGGAAGGTCATTACCTTCAGCCAGAAGACCTCGAGGATGTCATAGATGCAAAACCCGATATACTCATCATCGGAACAGGTTATTCGGGTGTGATGCAGGTTCCGGAGAAAACCATAAGATACTTAAAGGCAAAAGGCATCGAGGTGTATGCCGAAAGAACCGAAAAGGCAGTGGAGATGTTCGATAAAAAAGGAGAGGGCAAAAAAGTGATAGCCGCACTTCATCTAACCTGTTAGTTCCCCTTTTACATTTCTTTTTGTTTTATGATATGTTGTTATATCTTGTAGGAGAAAAGAGTGATAGCCGAACTAAAAGAGAAAAAAAGGAAACAGGATTTAGGCATATTCTATACACGGCCTGAAATCGTGGATTTTATGTATGACATCCTGCTTGTCTATAAAGAAAAAGAAGACAAAGAAATGGGGCGGTGGAACACACATAAGCCTCCCCATCATCCTTCTGTGATAGACCCGGCCTGCGGTGAAGGAATATTCTTAAAAAAGGCAATTGAAAGGGGCTTTACAAAGCCCGATTGGGTTTTTGGAATGGATATAGATGAAGAGGTAGTCAATAAATGGTCTTCTATTAGCCTGCTTTCGGCATTCGGTGGCGATGAAGAGAAACTTCATTCTCATTTCTTTCACCAAAACGGGCTTTTGCCTATCAAATGGGAACAACACAAAGACAAATACTATGGCAGATTAAAGAAAGAAGATATTAAAAACGAGAAGTTCAATCTTGTTATAGGAAATCCACCCTATGGGGGTATTGGGATTGACCTTTTAAGGCATCATGCCTCTACAGTTAAGCTTTTGGGTTCATTACGGACATTCAACATCTTTAACTATAAAAGAAACAATGGGAAGGGAAATGACAGAGAGCTAAAAAGCGATTTATTTTCCAGCATGATTGCTGAAACTAAGGTACCATACTCAGGCATTAGCGCTAAGGAAGCCCAATCAATACCTATTGAGGTTTTATTTGTTGAAAGATTTATTCAGTTATGCAAGGAAGGTGGATGGATTGCCGTAATAATTCCTGATGGAATACTTGCCAATTCCAATATGCACTATGTAAGGGCTTTTATATCCGAAAATGCAAAAGTTGAGGCTATTGTGTCGCTTCCGAGGGATGCATTCAAGCATATGGGGACTACTGCAAAAACGAGTATCCTTTTTCTAAAGAAGCAGGGGATGGAAAATATGAACTATCCTGTGTTTATGGCGTCTTTAAACAAGATGGAAGAGAAGGGGCTTAAAGAAATCTCAGAGCAATATAAGGAGTTTTATTATGAGGGAAAGCTTGAATAAAGAACGTACCGTCTATGAAAATGATTTCATCTCGGTGAGGGTGGATAAGACAATGTATGATTTGTTTGCCGAGAAACCTTTAAGCAGATGGGATGCTGGATATTGGGAACCAAAATATGACTTTGTATTAGCCTGCATAAGCAGTGCATATGACATTATTTCTTTAAATGAGATATTAGACACTCCCATTATTGCGCCAGACCATGTAAGAGCAAGTAAAGGAGAACATATAGGTAGAAAATATTCATGTGAATATCGAACCCTGAAAGATTTGCTGTTTACAGGATTAAACCATGTTGATATAAACTACTGCTCTGATAATGCATACCAACGATTAAAAAGGTCTCAAATGAAAATTGGAGATATACTATTTGCAGGTTCGGGTGTCGGAGCTATCGGCCGTGTTGGATTTATCGATAAAGTATCTAAAAAATCATGTGTTGGAGATTTATTCATTATTAGAGATCCAAAAATAAATAACTATTATTTATATATTTATCTGCTTACGGTTTTTGGTCAAGCTCAAATAGAAAAAATATATCATGGTATCCAGTCAGCAAAAATAAGCACACCTGAAATTGGTGAAATAAAAATTCCCTTAATTCCCGATACTGTCCAATCCCGCATTGAATCCGAATACAGGAAGATGTCTGTCTATCATGACAAGGCAATGGAGGCTAAGGCAGAGGGGGACATGGCAGGCAGACAGAAGAATATTGAAAGGGCGGAGGCCATGCTGAAAGACCTGATTGCAAAGACCGAGGCAGTCATCAGGGGTAAAAGAGAGGATGTTATTTAATGCCTGAACGCTCTGAGTCCGACTATATCCTCAATGATATAGTTCCACTCCTCACAAGATTCGGCTACCCAAACGCCGGAGACCATGAAAGAATAAAGGTAGATACAATCCCCACTTTTGGTGCGACCGGCAAAAAAAGCGGTTCTATGGATATTGTCTATTATCATGAGGGGGAGCCTCTTTTGCTCGTAGAGGCCAAAAGAAAATATAAAGCACACGATGCTGCATTAAAACAAGCTGAATATTATATAAGGAATTTTCCTTCCGATAAAAAAGAATATGCAAAGTCCGGCATCCCTCCTCGCTATATCGCCACTACGGTAGGAAAAGAAATAAAGTTTTACTACTACAAAACTGACATAAAAAACGGTATAGCGATAAGGCAGATTTCAGAGCCTATAGAGATTCTGCGATTTGATGAACTCCTCGAAAAATACGGCCTCGTAAAGGGCTATAAACCCAAAACCCTCGATGCGGAATCGTTCAGAAAAGATTTCCTGAATTACCTTCTTGATGTTTATACCCCGGAAGACCGCATGATAACGAAAGATGTTATAGAGAAAATCTCCTTGCATATCTTAAGCTACCTGCAAAGTCAAAAGACCTATACGCTAAATCCCCCATACTCCGACCTTGCTGGAAAGCTCTTTAAGCAGGAGCTGGCGCAAGACCTCCATAGAAGATTTGATTTATTAGGCTCTCTTAGCCCTGAAGTTGCCAAAGAGTATAGAAGTTTCATACTGAGGGCTTTTCAAGGCACAAAATTAAACCAGTATTTAACAGAGCAATGTGTTATAGAATTCATGTTCGACCTCATAGGAGAAATAAATCCGGATTGGAAGGTTCTTGATTTCGAGTGCGGAAGCGGAGGGTTTCTTGCGATTGCGGCAGAGCGTGGAGTGCCCGCGGAAAACATGCTCGGCATAGACATAGACGAGCTTCCCTGCATCATTGCAAAAACATATCTTGCCCTTCATTTCGGCAAGACCGGAAGGGAAATAGGCAGGATACCTATAAAAGAAGGTAATGGTTTGCTCAGGCATGGCAATGATTGGGATTTGGTCGTGGGAAATCCCGCTGGAAGTTCTCTTTATGGAAAAAACGACATAGAAACTGTTCTGAAAAACCTCGAAAGAGACCTCAATATAGACGGCAAAGACGACATCTTCTCGGAATACAATTTCTCCATTCAGCAGGCTGTAAGGTCTTGCAGGGTCGGTGGCAGGATATGCCTCGTTCTGCCAGAAGGATTTTTCTCGAATTCACAGGATGAATTCCTTAGAAGATATGTAGCCAAGCACTGTAGAGTTCTTGCGATTGTAAGCCTTCCAAGAGGTGTCTTCAAAAAAGGCAAAACTACAAAGTCCATGGAGACAAAAGGTCAAGTAGCCACAATGAAGATGTCCATTCTCTATGCGGAAAAGCTCAAACTGGTGATAGATGGTGCCGGGATAGATGCCGCTAAAGAAGGTTTCGAATATCCCGTATTTATGACAAACATAACGAGTCCAGAATCGACTGCTGGTGAGGTCTGTAAATGGCTCAAATCGAGGCTTAATATGGTTTTAAACGAATGGGAAAGTTGGAAGTGGCAACATCAGTTAGTTAAATTAGGTAATGATAGGTAGTATGCGGTTTTATAAGCTGAGAATATACAGTATAGAGTTGTTGCTTACCCATGCGGAGAATTCTGTCTGGAGAAAGAGATTATTAAAAATAACAGTGCTGGAGGCAATCTATGAAAATAGTTCTTGCATACTCAGGAGGGCTTGATACATCAGTTGCCATAAGATGGCTCAAAGACGAATACAAGGCAAAGGTAGTAGCATTCTGCGGAGACCTCGGTCAAGGTGAGGATATGGGTGCAATTAAAAAGAAGGCACTTAAGGCAGGTGCATCGAAGGTCTATGTAGAAGACATGAGAGAGGAGTTCGTAAGGGACTACATATTCCCGATGCTCAGGGCAAATGCGGTTTATGAGGGAGGATACCTTCTTGGCACATCCATAGCAAGACCCCTAATAGCCAGAAAGCAAATAGAGATAGCAGAAAGAGAAAAAGCAGATGCAGTCTCACACGGGGCAACAGGGAAAGGCAATGACCAGGTGAGGTTTGAGCTTACATACTATAGCCTCAAGCCTGATATAAAGGTCATAGCTCCATGGAGACTCTGGCAATTTAAATCAAGGACAGACCTCATAGATTATGCAAGAAAACATAACATACCTGTTTCTGCAACAAAAGAAAAACCATATAGCACAGACAGAAATATATTCCATATAAGCTACGAAGGAGGCATCCTCGAGGACCCATGGAAAGAGCCGCCTTCTGATATGTATACCATGACAGTGCCTCCTGAAAATGCCCCTGATAAGCCTGAATATATAGAGATTGGATATGAAAAAGGAGACCCAATCTCATTAAACGGGAAAAGGCTTAAACCTTCAAAACTGCTTGGGACCCTTAACTCTATAGCAGGCAGAAACGCAATAGGCAGAGCAGATATCGTCGAAAACAGATATGTGGGCATGAAATCGAGAGGTGTTTATGAGACACCCGGTGGCACAGTGCTTCATACTGCCCATAAAGCAATAGAGTCAATCACATTGGACAGAGAGGTCATGCACCTAAGGGACAGCCTTATACCGCAATACTCTCTACTTATATATTATGGATACTGGTTTTCGCCTGAAAGGCAATTGCTACAGACCCTTATAGATAAATCCGAGGAAAATGTTACAGGCACAGCGAGGCTCAAGCTCTACAAGGGCAATTGCACGGTAGTTGGAAGGAAATCCTCCCTTAGCCTTTATCACCCTCAGCTTGCAACATTCGAGGAAGAAAGGATATATGACCAAAAGGATGCAGAGGGCTTCATAAAGCTCAATGCACTTAGACTGAAAATAAATAGACTCCTCAAAAGATATGAATGACGATATATGCCTCATAGCCCTTAACTCAATCCCTGAAATTGGGCCTTCGACCATAAGGAAACTCATCTCGCACTTTGGAAGCCCCACATCTATATTTTCGGCAAGCCTAAGGGAGCTCAAGGGTGTAGATGGGGTTGGAAAGAAAAAAGCAGAGGCTATAAAAAACTTCCATGACATAAAATCGGTCGAAGATGAGGTTGAAAGGCTAAATGTAATGGGCATAAGAACTGTTATGTTTTATTCCGAAGATTACCCCGAGATGCTCAAAGGCATTCATGATGCACCCATTGTCTTATACATAAAAGGAGAGATTAAAAAAGAAGACAGGTATGCAATAGCAATAGTTGGCTCAAGAAAGTCCACTGACTATGGGGTCTCTGTAACCATGTCAATAGCCACAGAGCTTGCAGGCATGGGTTTTACGATAGTAAGCGGACTTGCAAGAGGCATAGACACATCTGCCCATACAGGTGCTGTCAGATGCGGTGGAAGGAGCATTGCAGTTTTGGGCTCTGGAATCGATGTGCCTTATCCGCCTGAAAATAAAGGGCTTATGGAGAGAATCTCGCAATCAGGCTTTGTGATGAGCGAGTTTCCTCTTGGCACAGGACCAAACAGGGAAAACTTCCCAAGAAGAAACAGGCTTATAAGCGGACTTTCCATGGGTGTGCTCGTTGTCGAGGCAGGCACCGATAGCGGAGCCCTCATAACCGCAAACCATGCATTAGAGCAGGGAAGAGAGGTCTTCTCCATCCCAGGCAATATAAATTCCCCTACATCCTCTGGAACCAACGAGCTCATCAAGGCAGGTGCAAAGGTAGTCGTATCTGCCAGAGATATATTAGAGGAGCTTGCACCAGTCCTCAAGGGGTTTATAAAATTTAAGGAAAAGGTTAAAATAACTCTTTCAGGGGAAGAGGAAACCCTCTCAAAGATACTGTCAGGAGTGCCAACCCATGTGGATGACATCTCAAGACAAAGCAGAATGCCTGCTTCAAAGATACTGTCGGTCCTCCTAAGCTTAGAGCTTAAGGGAGTCGTAAGACAGACAGAGGGAAGTAAGTTTTATTTGGCATAAAATGGGTAGAAGATATATAGAAGAAACAGCCGATATAGCAGATTACATGGACGAAGAAGAATTGGATGCCATTAGGGCTGTATTTGCCTATATACTGATAAAAAATACAGATATGGACAAAGAGATGGTCTATTCATTAGTGTTTGAAAATGGAGGCAGGATTACATGGCACTGAAGGGGGAGATGAGTTCTCTGGTTATAGTTGAATCGCCTGCAAAGGTAAAGACAATACATAAGATACTGGGCAAGGAATTTCTGGTCATGGCATCAGTGGGACATATAAAGGACCTTCCTAAAAAAGAAATGGGAATCGATATAGAAAAGGACTTTGAGCCCGTGTATGTCGTAATTCCGGGAAAGGAAAAAATCATAAAGGAGCTTAAGGAGGCTTCTAAAACCGCAAAGCATATCTACCTTGCACCCGACCCTGACAGAGAGGGCGAGGCAATCGCCTATCACATAGCAGTAGAGATAGCAGGCGGAAAAGAGCTTAACGGCAGGATATTCAGGGTCGCATTTAACGAGATAACCGACAGGGCAGTCAAAGAGGCTATAAAACAGCCTGGCAAAATAGACATGAAAAAGGTTGATGCACAGCAGGCAAGACGCATACTTGATAGACTCGTTGGCTACAAACTAAGCCCCCTTTTATGGAAAAAAGTCAGTGGAAGACTAAGTGCAGGAAGGGTGCAGTCCGTTGCTGTAAGGATTGTTGTTGAAAGAGAACGTGAGATAGAGTCCTTTGAGACGGAAGAATATTGGTCCATAGTAGCGACCCTTGAAGGCTCAAAGACTCCGCAATTTCAGGCAGAGCTTTATAAGATTGCCGATGCTTTAATAATAAACCGTGATGCTGAAAAAGGACAGCAGTTCCTCGTCAGGGGCAGTGCCTCTGCTGATGCCACCCTCGATAGCTTAAAACAAGGGGAATTTATCCTTACGGATATCGAGAAAAAGATACGCAGGAGGATGCCCTATCCTCCATTCATAACGAGCACCCTTCAGCAGGAGGCATCGAGAAAACTCGGGTTTTCTGCAAAAAAGACAATGCTCGTTTCGCAACAACTCTACGAAGGCATAGAGCTTGGCAAGGAAGGCTCGCATGGTCTTATAACATATATGAGAACAGACTCGGTGAGGGTGGCAAAAGAGGCTGAGGTATGGGCAAGGGCATTCATAGAAAAAACCTTTGGAAAAGACTATGTCCCTGAAACTCCTCCTGAGTATAAGGTCAAGGGCAAGGCACAGGAGGCACATGAAGCCATAAGACCTACATCCGAAAGACCGCCAGATAGCATCAAGCCCTTTCTTTCAAAAGACCAGTACAGTCTTTATAGCCTTATATGGCAGAGGTTTATCTCAAGCCAGATGAGCCCTGCTGTCTTTGAGCAGACAACCTTTACAATCGTTTCCAACTCTGCGGTCTTCAGGGCAACGGGCTCTGTTATAAAGTTCAAGGGGTTTATGGCTATGTCAGCGGAAGGTGTGGAGGATAGAATACTACCTCAGCTTAAGAAGGGAGAGGAGCTAAGGCTCATTGACATAACCCCCCTTCAGCATTTCACTGAGCCGCCGCCACGATACACAGAAGCAACATTAGTCAAAGCTCTCGAGGAAAAAGGCATTGGCAGACCAAGCACATATGCAACCATACTTTCTACAATCGTTGACAGAAAATATGCCGATAAACAAGACGGCAGGTTCGTCCCAACAGAGCTTGGAGTTATAGTCAACGATTTTCTGGTAGAACAATTCCCTGAACTCATAGACATCCGCTTTACTGCAAAGATGGAAGAAGAGCTTGACCGAATAGAAAGCGGAGGACTCAAATGGGTAAAGGTCATAAAGGACTTCTACAAGCCCTTTAGCAAGGACCTCGACGAAGCCACAAAAACAGCAAAGGTAAAGCCAAAGGACATACCAACCGATGAGCTCTGTCAGATGTGTGGTATGCCAATGGTCATAAAATGGGGAAGGCATGGAAGGTTTATGGCATGCACTGGTTATCCAGCCTGTAAAAATACAAAGCCGATTGAGGCTGAAAAAGCATCTATCCTCTTGACAGAAGAGGTCTGCGAAAAATGTGGTGCAGGGATGGTTGTAAAAACGGGCAGATTCGGGAAATTCTTAGCATGCTCAAGGTATCCTGAATGTAAGAGCACAAAACCCATGTCAACAGGGGTTAAATGCCCCCTCGATAATGGAGACATAGTTGAAAGGCGATCAAAAAAAGGGAAGCCCTTCTTTAGTTGTAGCAATTACCCTCAGTGTAAGTTTGCCACATGGTACAAGCCCGTTTCTCTGAAATGCCCACAGTGTAGCAGAGAATTCCTTCTTGAGAAAAAAGACAAGTCAGGCAGGCTCATACACTTCTGTTATGACAAGAAATGCGGATATTCCATGGAAGTAACGCAAGCAGGCTAAACTCTTCCCTGAAATAGAGATAGATTCAGAAAGCTATTTATAAAACTTATCAATGCATAAACAAAATAAAGGTTGAAAATCGCAGGGGGATATGCTTAAATGTTTGCAACTATTCGGTGGATAACTAATCAAAGTCTAAAGGAGGGTAAGATGTTACAGAGGGTAATGGGAAAAAGTATTGGAGTATTAACCTATGCAGTTTTCCTGCTATTTTTGTTTGCTTCTTCAGCCTTTTCTGCCAATGAATGTCTTATTGATTTGGGCGAATCTACTATAGCTGCAGGATTTGGGCACACAG
>JACQZC010000083.1 GCA_016207905.1 Nitrospirota bacterium
AATAATGGTTGAGGAGATGCCCTTCGACAAGCTCAGGGCGACAGGCTCAGGGCGACGAAAGAGGAGACAGAGGGTGGAGAAGTGCAAATAAAATGCATAAAAGTGAACCAAAACGGAACTAAACGGAACTAAAATGGAAGCGGGAATCGTTAAAAATCAATGGGTTATGAAACACCCCCCCTACCCAGTAAAGTAAACTTAAAGGGAGGCTCGATATGAGGAATAAAAAGGGATGATGGATAATGCAAGCATTTGACAAAACATGGGGGTTAAAAATATAATTTATTATTAAAAATTTTTCGGGAGGATTAAATGGCAGAAGGTATTATGGATGTGACCTCATTGACATGGGATAAAGAGGTATTAGGCGAGGAAGGGCTCGTTATGGTAGATTTCTGGGCAATCTGGTGTGGCCCATGTAGGATAGTTGCTCCTGCGGTGGAGGAGCTTGCAAAAGAATATACAGGTAAAGTAAAGGTCACGAAGCTAAACACAGACGATAACCCGGATGTGGCAAGCAAATATAAAATTATGGGCATACCAACAATCATGTTTTTTAAGGCTGGACAGAGATTAGACCAGATAGTGGGCGCGGTTCCTAAGGGACAGCTTAAAGCAAAAATAGATGCCCTACTCGGTTCATGACCCAAAGGCTATTTTACTCGTTAGCAAATAAATGGGGTTTGTTTTTCTTTTCTTTGCTTTTGCTTTTTTCAGCCTGCGAAAAGAAAAGCCTTGAAAAAGGCGATAAGGCACCTGATTTCTTACTCATGGACATCGATGGCAAACCATATAGTTTAGCAGAGCAAAAAGGAAATGTAGTGGTGTTGGAGTTCTGGGCAACATGGTGTGGCCCATGCAAAGACTCGATTCCAGATCTGGTCTCATTACACGAAAGATACAAGGACAAAGGTGTTGCTATATTTGGACTCTCGGTTGACGAAGATGTCTCTTCGCTAAAGACTTTTGTGGAAGCTTACAGCATTCCCTACAGAATACTTTACGATGACAAAAATATCAGTCGCCTTTATAAGGTGGGGAGCATACCGTCAACCTTTGTGATTGACAAAAAGGGCAGGGTTATGGGTAAGCACTCAGGGTATCTGCCTAATATGTTTGAAATCCTCTCTAAAGAGATAGAGGTAGGGCTATAGCATGTTTGAGGCACTAAGCGAAAAATTAGAGGCAATATTCAAAAAACTCAAGGGCAGGGGGCTTCTCAAAGAGGAAGATGTCGAAACTGCCATGAAAGAGGTAAGGGTTGCGCTTCTTGAGGCAGATGTAAATTACAAGGTAGTAAAGGACTTTACAGCCCGCATAAAGGAAAGGGCAGTTGGGAAAGAGGTCATGGAAAGCCTCACCCCTGGGCAACAGGTCGTAAAGATTGTGCATGACGAACTCTGCCGGCTCTTAGGAGGCTTCACAAGCAAGATTCATCTTTCTCCGAATCCGCCTACAGTGATAATGATGGTCGGACTTCATGGCTCAGGGAAAACGACTACCTCTGCAAAACTTGCCCTTCTTTTCAAAAAAGAAGGCAGAAGGCCCATGCTCGTTGCAGGGGACCTTCAGAGGCCTGCGGCAATAGAGCAATTGATAACATTGGGCTCTGAGATTAATATCCCTGTGTTTTACTCAAAGGACATTAAAGACCCTGCGCTTTTATGCGCTCAGTCCATAAAGAAAGCAACGCTGGATGGAAGGGACATACTCATACTGGACACGGCAGGAAGGCTTCACATAGACAATGCACTGATGCAGGAGCTAAGAGGGGTAAAGGAAAAGACCTCTCCTAAGGAGACCCTGTTTGTGGCTGATGCAATGACAGGACAGGACGCAGTCAACATTGCAAAGGGCTTCAATGAAGGAATTGGCATCGATGGAATAATACTTACGAAGATGGATGGAGATGCACGGGGAGGCGCTGCGCTTTCTATAAAGGCTATCACCGAAAAGCCAATAAAATTCATAGGCGTGGGTGAAAAAATAGATATGATCGAGCCGTTTCATCCCGAAAGGATTGCAGGGACGATACTGGGCATGGGCGATGTCCTGACCCTCATAGAAAAGGCTCAGACCGCATTCGACAGCAAAGAGGCTCAAAGGCTTAAAGACAGGATTCTCAAAGAGACATTTACCTTTAATGACCTCAGGGAACAGCTTAAAAAGCTAAGAGGCATGGGCTCTCTGGAAAGCATACTCGGCATGATACCAGGCATGGGCAAGCTAAAAGGCTTGAAGGTAGATGAAAGAGAGTTTATAAAGACGGAAGCCATCATAAACTCAATGACGCCTGAGGAAAGAACAAACGCAGATATAATAAACGGCTCAAGAAGAAGAAGAATCGCAATGGGCTCTGGTAGTACGGTGACGGATGTAAATAGGGTCCTAAAGCAATACCTCGAGATGAAAAAGATGCTTAAGCTTTTCAAGAAGGGCAAGATGCCTAAGTTTATGCCGTTTTAAATCTTATTTAGCTGCGAATCCTCGTAAATTCCTCATCGGCAACTGTAAGACAACCAGACAGTAAATCAAGAGAGTAATCTTTAAGCACTTTTCTCAAAACCCTTTCGACTGCAAACTTCCCTTTCCCTTTAGGCCTGAGAAGTAAAATGCCGGGATGACTTTTAGGTGGGAATTTTCTTATATCCGAAAAATCCGTGTCTAAGGTGATAAAGAACCGTTTCGCAGCACACACCTTCTCCCATATCGCATTATCACTACTACCTGATAAGCCTTCATCCGTTACCCTATCTACTTCATGACCATATTCTTTAAGTATAGCTACATGCAGTAACCCAAGATTTTCATCCAGCTTGACCTTCATCTAAGTGGTAAGAGTTCTTCCTCTTTTGCAAGTTCAGCCGCATAAACTATTGCTGCCTTGACATCGTCCAGCGTTAAGGGGGGGTACTCGGAGACTATTTCTTCGGGAGTTGCTCCTTCGGCAAGGTTATCAAGGATTACCGTTACCATAATACGAGTGCCTTTTATGCAGGGCTTTCCATGACATACAGCAGGGTCAATCGCTATCCTATTTAATAATTCAGGCTTCATTTATTTCTCCTTTGCACTGATTTTAAACTCAGTCTTTTCTTAACCCTTATCCTCTTTACAATCCTTGTAAATTAATATTAGAGCAACGATAAACAGTATTAAAACTCCCATAGATAAAATTGGATATTCGCTAAGTAACTTCTGAGAAGCTATTCGAGCTGACATTATCTTCAGCATCTCCAGCATCTTAAAATGCCATTTTCACTCGGCTATCTGCCCCGGATTCATTGCCTCCTTAAGTACCTTACCCACTTTAAATCTTATTGCCTTTTTTTGAGGCACCTCGACTGTCTCGCCTGTCTTTGGGTTTCTTGCCTTTCTGGGTTTCATTTCCTTGAGCCTGAAATTTCCAAACCCTCTTATCTCCACCTTCTCACCTCTCTGGAGGGCAGACTTTATGCTTTCAAATACCGTGTCAATAACTATCTCTGTCTGCTTGATGGTCAGCCCACCAGCTTTTTCCGAGACCTTTTCGATAAGCATCGACCTTGTCATATAGAAGACCTCCTAAGGCATAAGCATATATTTTATATTTAGCGAAGGGATCATATCCCTGAGCTCTTCTTTCAGGTTTCCCCTTAACAAAGAAAGGAGACTGAATTTGTCTTTTTTGGTGACTACCTCTGGCTTTCCTTTTATGCCTGCAAGTGTTGCGGCAAGATTTATTGCATCCTCAAGATTGCCAAGCTCATCCACTAATCCAAGCTCCCTTGCCTGCCTTCCTGTGAAGACCCTTCCATCAGCCATATCCCTGACCTTTTCTATAGGTATCTTTCTTCCCTCCGAAACTGCCTTTATGAACTGCTCATGAACATCATCGAGAACTCCCTGAAGTATTTTTCTTTGGTTATCTCTCAGTTTTCTGAATGCAGAAGCCATATCTTTGTATTTTCCACTCTTTACGACCTCTGTCTTTACGCCAATCTTATTCATAAGCCCCTCGATATTTGGTATCTCCATGATAACTCCTATGGAGCCTGTAAGAGTGCCTGGGTTGGCAACTACCTTTGTAGCAGGAGCAGATACATAATATCCTCCTGATGCCGCAACAGAACCCATGGAGACAACGACCTTTTTCTTTAATACGGCTTTTTTAACCTCCTCATAGATTTCCTGAGCCGGAGCCACCGCACCGCCAGGGCTATCTACCCTGATCACTATTGCCTTTATCGAGGGCTCTTCCACATATTTATTCAGTTCCTCTATAGCGTCCTTTGAGTCAAACATTGGCCCTTCGATGCGCACAACTGCCACCTTGTCCCTAAGAGGAGACTTACTGCTTAGGGTTATCAGAAGGCTTATTATAATGGCGAACAAAAACAATCCTAACAAAATAAGGCACAGCTTTCTCATGTCCGAACCCCTTTTACATTTTTCATGCTTAAGCCAATCTTTCTGTTTTCTATGTCCACTTTTATTATCCGAGCCCAGACCTCGGTGCTTTCCTTAAGAGGCTCATCTGTGTTTACAACTTCGGATGAGTATATAAGCCCCTCGACTTCGCTGTTAAGCTCAACGAATATGCCAAAATCCGTTGTTATCAGTACCTTGCATGGCAGTTCATCGCCGAGCTTGAACCTATTGGGTATGTCCTCAAGCCACGGGTCAGGCTTAAGTTGTTTTAATCCAATGGCTATTCTCTCTTTTTCCGGCTCTACATTCAGGATGACTGCCTCCACCTTCTGACCTTTTCTGAGCACCTCAGAGGGATGCTTTATGTGTTTTGTCCATGAGATGTCTGAGATATGGATGAGTCCGTCAATGCCCTCTGGGAAACCGACAAAGGCACCAAAATCCGTAATCCCCTTTATCCTGCCTGTTATCTTTTGTCCAACCTTATACCTTTCGCCAACAAGCTCCCATGGACTTGGCTTTAGCCTCCTTAAGCTCAAGGAAAGCCTTCTTTCGACACTATCGACCTTGAGCACTACTGCCTCGACTGTCTCGCCAACCGTCAGATACTTGGATGGATGTTTGGGCCTCGATGACCAGTCTATCTCAGAGACATGGGCAAGTCCCTCGAGCCCTTCTTCAATCCCGATAAATGCACCGTAATCGGTTATGCTTACGACATTTCCCTTTACCCTTGTGCCCAGCTGATATTTCTCTTCCACAGTGCTCCACGGGTCAGGCTTTTTCTGCTTATAGCCCAGCGTAACCTTCTCGTTTTCCTTGTCGTATTTAAGCACAATGACCTCTATCTCATCGCCTATCGCAAAGAACTCGGAGGGATGTGTTATCCTTCCCCACGAAATATCCGATATATGAAGAAGCCCGTCTATGCCTCCGAGGTCAACGAACACGCCATAATCCGTAATATTCTTGACAACCCCTTTTATAATGGCGCTGTCTTTTAAGGTCTTCAGGGTCTTTGATTTTCTCTGAAGCCTCTCTTCCTCTATATAAACCCTTCTGGATACAATGACATTGGAACGCCTGCTGTCAATCTTCAAAATCCTAAAGAGCATCTTTTCTCCGATAAGCGTAGCAGTCTCTTTAATCAGCCTCGTATCGACATGGGAAGCCGGCAGGAATGCCTTTACACCCGATATATCGACGAATAATCCACCCTTTGTCTTTGAAAGTATAGTGCCCTCAACCGGAAGTGCCTCTCTCAGAGAGGTCTCTATGAGGTGCCACGCCTTTATCTTAGATGCCCTTTCCTTGGAAAGGGCAAGGGTTCCTTCGGAATCCCTTATGTCTTTCACATAGACATCGACATCTGTGCCAATCCCCATGACAGAGAGCTCATCCGATGAGAATTCCACCTTTGGGATAATCCCTTCTGATTTATAGCCTATATCAACTATAACGCTGTCTCCTTTTATGGCTATTATCTTACCCTTTAGTATAGAGCCTACATGGATGCTGTGAACGGTTTCAGCATAGAGCCTCTCGAGCTCATTATCACGGATTTCCATAACAAAGGCTTCCTCCTATATCTTTAACTCTTTTTTTGACATCATTTATAATCCAATCCGGAGTAGATGCACCTGCGGTTATACCAACTGTCTTTGCACCCTTGAACCAGTTTTTCTTTAGCTCATCCGATGTCTCGATATGATATGTAGGCACTGACAAAGACCTCGATAGGTTGGCAAGCTGTGTAGTGTTTGCACTGTTTTTCCCGCCAACAACTACCATGGCATCAACCCTGTCTGCCATTTCCTCTGTCTCCTTCAGCCTGAGTCGGGTAGAATTGCATATTGTATTATATACTTTTATCTCCTTTGTTTTCTCTATTGCCCTTGAAAGGAGTTTTTTTAGGCTATCGATGGGCTGTGTGGTCTGCACCACAATACCGACCCTTTCCCTTAAAGTCCGCAAGGGTGACTCCACAGACACTACGGCAGAACCTTTGCCTGCATAACTTATAATGCCCTTGACCTCAGGATGGTGCTTGTCGCCCAATATAATGACCTGATAGCCCTCCTCCTTTAGAAGTTTAGCATATTGTTGGGCTTTTTTTACAAACGGGCAGGTTGCATCTACTATCTCATAGCCTTTCTTCTGGGAAAGCAACTGCATCTTTTGAAAGGGGATTCCATGGGTTCTAATTATAATAGCCTGAATATTCCTTTTTCCGAGGTCTTTCAAATTGCTCACTGGCATTACACCAACTTCCTTGAGCTTTTCTATGACCTGCGGATTATGTATAAGCGGGCCAAATGTAAATACGCCTCCTTTTTTCCTCTTTGCCACATCAAAGGCTATATCTATTGCCCTTCTTACGCCAAAACAAAACCCTGCCCTTTTTGCCACAATTACCTTCATGGCTTCAATCCTTTCATTTCCTTAACAATCCTGCTCGATATGTCTTCATCCGAGTATTCGGCTATGCTTATCGGCTCTCCAAATTTAACCCGAATCTTAGAGGGCTTTGGAATCCTTGCACCAATGGGAAGGGCTTTATCTGTGCCCTCTATGAAGGCAGGGACAACATCAGCTCCGCTTAATCGGGCTATAACACTTACGCCTCTTTTCATATCTACGAGGTCTCCGCTCATGCTTCTACTGCCTTGAGGAAACATCACAATCAGCTCACCCCTCTTTAGCCTCTTTACAGCCTCCTTGATTGTAGAGGGCAAAGGCTTTGTTCTGCTTACAGGAAAAGAAAAGGCTGAGACGAATGACCCAAGCAGAGGAACCTTAAAAAGCCCTTTTCTTGCCATGAATGTGGCACGCCTCCTAAGTGATGCACCAATCAGAAGCGGGTCGAGATAACTTGCATGGTTTGACATAACAATCACTCCACCCTCTGTGGGCACTTTTTCTTCATTAAATACCTGAAGCCTGTTAAATAGCTTAAAGAAGACATAAAATACAAACCTGAAAACCCAGTAACAGGAACTCATTCCTTAGCCTTTAGGTCCTCAAGGATTTTTTTTATAACCTCTTCGAGGGGGAGTGTAGATGTGTCTATGTAAACTGCGTCCTCGGACCTTCTAAGCGGTGCTATGTCCCTCGAGGAATCCCTTTTGTCCCTTTCAAGAACATCCTCGAGTGCAATCTCCATCGTAACAGGGATGCCATTTTCCTGAAGCTGTAAGCATCTCCTTTTAGCCCGCTCAGCAGAGCTTGCATCTATATAAAACTTCCTCCATGCATCAGGGAATACCACTGTAGTCATATCCCTTCCCTCTGCTACAAGGTCTGAGTTTTGAGCCTCAGCCCTCTGAATAGGCAAAAGAAAATCCCTCACAGGCTTTCTTTGAGAGAAAAGAGATGAGTAATGACCTGCATCGGGTGTTCTTATCTCTTGAGAGACATCCTCTCCGTTAAGTAAGACCTTTCCATCTGAAAATGAAACCAATATGCCTCTTAGGGTCTCGATTATTTTCTCATCCTTATCATCAGGGCTTACACCCATTTTCCTCAGCCCCAAGGCAACTGCCCTGTAAAGGGCACCTGTGTCAAGGTATCTAAAACCAAGCATCTGAGAGATAAGCTTTGCAACCGTGCTTTTCCCAGCACCTGAAGGCCCATCTATGGCAATGACCTTACCCATAGTAGATGTTTAATTATACCCTATCCTTGGCAAATCGTTTTTGCTACTGAAACATCGTATCCGCATAGCTCGGTTGTAGCTATAGTTTTTGCTGTTAAGGCTCGTATGAGATGGGTTGTTAGCCTTTCTCTTTAATCATCCTTTCATAATCATTATGAGTGCCAATCCAGACCCAAATAAAGTCGCTACCATCTTCAATAGCAAGGGCTCTATAATTCATTCCAGCGCGGATAGACCAGAATGTGCCAACCTTTTTGAAATGTAAAGATGAGTGCGTTGGATTAGTTTTCAGCAGTTCAAAATTCTTCTTTGCTATCTTTTGAATAGGCTTAGGCAGGCTTTCAAAACATCTCCAGAAGCGCTCTGTTGTCCGATGCACTTAAAGTTCCCGCAGTTTACCCTTTGACTTTGCCTCAATCGCTTCCTTAAACAGAAAATTCAATTTTTTGGACTCAGAGTCCGCCACTATCTGTCTGTCCCATTTCTGCCAGTCTTTCTCTGAAAACCACTGTCTCAGCTGGATATATTCTTTTTCTGGCAGGGCGTTGATGGCTTCTTTTATCTCATCTACTTTTGGCATTGCTGGCTCCCTTCAGTTCAGCGTTCATATTTTTAGTATACCATATTTGGGGCTGATGGTCTTGGCAGAAATGAAGCCCAGAGGGTTTGGATGATAGGTTTTTGCAGTGTGTTATTTCCATTGCAGGCAATTTTTCTTTAAAAATGAATTTTGAAGGTTTGAGCCTTATTTCTCCTCATGCTCGTGTTAATCACCTATTGCAGACATCTTTAAATAAAACCTTTAACTTTTAATATTTACATTTTACTAATTGCCTTCAATCCACCCAATGTTTCTGTTTAAGAAATTGTTGAAATTTTTGTTTTGCAGTGTCTCTTCGCTGTTTTGCCTTATCAATCTCTGTTGTAGGTATGGTATATCCAGCTTTTCCCTTAATAGTAAGGAGTTCATATTCCAATCCCGAAATCTTGACCTGTTGTTTTAAATACATGCCTTCAAGACGCATTTGAAAATTTGCCATTCCTATATGGGTAAATTCCCATAAATATGGAAGTTTCTCAAATTCTGATTTTGTAAGAGAAATCGGTATATCATTTTTACCGAAATGGTGTCTCCACTTAAAATATATCTCCTCATATGGTTCTAATAATGGAAGGAAAGTTTTATCAATCCATGAGAGAGTTTTCTCAAAAAGTTCTGGCTCAAAATCTTCTTCTTTTAATCTGAGTTCATTAGGAACATCCTTATCAGAAGTGTCTAATGAATAACTGTAAAAACTTGTTACAAAAATGGCAAAAACTATTAGCATTACCTTAAAAACTGTTTGTTTGTTACTCTTCATAAATCTAAGCTCCTTTCTGTTTTACTATTATATAATCTCAGAAAAAACCCTTACCCACTTAGCCTCTTCAGTGTCTCAAAAAACCCCGGATAAGATATATCCACTGCCTCTGCGTGATTTATGATTGTCTTTCCCTCTGCAACTAATCCTGCTATCGAGAAAGCCATTGCAATCCTGTGGTCTTTAAAGGACTCAATGACAGCTCCCTTAAGGGATGGGCTTCCTTTTATGCTCAAGCCATCTTTATATTCTTTTATTTCCACACCCATCTTTCTTAATCCGCTTGCCATTGCCTTTATTCTGTCAGATTCCTTCACCCTTAATTCCTCTGCACCACTTATCGTAGTTATACCTTCTGCAACTGCTCCTAAGATGCATAGGATTGGAAACTCATCTATTAGTGAGGGGATAAGGTCTTTGCCTATCTCGATGCCTTTAAGCTCCGAGGTTTTGCAATATATATCTCCCACAGGTTCTCCGGCTGTTTCCCTTAGGTTTTCAATCTTCACCTCTGCGCCCATGTTTTTAATGGCATCTAAGAATCCTGTTCTCGTTGGATTTAATCCGACATTTTTTATGAGAACCTCCGAGCCTTTAACGATGAGTGCAGATGCAATAAAAAATGCCGCAGATGAAAAATCCCCAGGCACTGTGCAGGTGATACCCTTAAGCTCAGATCCTCCTTTGACTTTGATATTAAGTCCATTCACATCTATATAAGCACCATAATGAGTCAGCATCCTTTCTGTGTGGTCTCTTGATTTAAGTGGCTCTTTGACCTCTGTAAAGCCTTCTGCATAAAGCCCAGCAAGAAGGATTGCTGATTTTACCTGTGCCGATGCCACAGGCATCTTATATCTTATTGCATTAAGCTTGCCACCTTTTATTGCCAGTGGAGGGTATTTGTTTTCAGCCCTTCCAGTAATCTCTGCACCCATAAGGCTTAATGGCTTTATGATACGTGCCATGGGTCTCTGATTTAAAGATTCATCTCCTGTAAGAATTGTAAAGAATGGATTCCCTGAAAGCACACCTGTTAGAAGCCTCATCGTAGTGCCTGAGTTTCCGCAGTCTATCGGCTTAAAAGGCTCTTTTAGTCCATAGAGTCCCTTACCCTCTATGATTATTTCCTTCCCATCTTTTATGCTGACACTTAGAGCCCTCATGGCATTAAGTGTGCTCAAGGTGTCGCCTGCACGGAGGAAATTTCTTATTACACTTTTACCCCTTGCGATGGACGAAAGAAAAATTACCCTGTGGGATATGGATTTGTCAGGCGGAGGTGTAAGCTCACCCTTGAGGCGTTTTGCTTTTTTAATCTCAACCTTTTTCATTCTTTAGTATTTCCCTCAGCTTCTGTGCCTTAAGAAGCTTTTTCATGAGAGAATCCCTGTCGCCTTTTTTAAGACACGAAGAAAGCCTGTTAATGCTATTTTTAAAGGCATCGGTAAATTTAAGGACATTTCCTCTATTAAGCATGAGTATGTCAGCCCATAGTTCAGGTGGACTGCCTGCTATTCTGGTTGTGTCCTTAAAACCCTGCCCTGAGAATTTGAGTGAGGATTTATCTATATCAGCCACTGTATTTACTAAGGCATATGCTATCAGATGTGGCATATGGCTTATAAGGGCATAAACCCTGTCATGCTCAGAAGGACCCATTATTATCAGTCTTGAGCCGATAGACCTCCACAGGGCTTTAATTTTTTTAAGTGTATAGTTGTTAGTTTTATTTGTCTTTGTGATGATTAAGGGTGCATTTTTAAAGAGGTCTCCTCTTGCCATGTCAATGCCTGAGCGGTCACTTCCTGCTATTGGATGACATCCTACGAATGAGACACCCTCTGGCATAAGGGCTTCCAGTTTAGAAATAAAACCTTTTACACTTCCTACATCTATGACTATAGAGCCTTTCTTAAGAGCAGGCTTTATCTTTTTAATGAGGGTTATGAATAAAGAAGGCGGTGTGGCAAGGACAACTAAATCAGCATCCTTACATGCCTCTTCTGGGTCAAGCGAATATGAATCAATAATTCCTCTTTGTTTTGCCCTGATAAGATTTGCCTTTTTTCTTCCATAGCCAGCTACATGCCTGCATAAGCCATGTTTTTTCATTGCCATGGCAAATGATGCACCAATCAAGCCAACGCCGAGTATGGTTATTTTATTAAAATAGGGTTTCATTTAAATAATATTCTTTGCTTTCTTGTTCAATCTTTATATCTCTTTTACTCTCAATAATTTTACCTTCTAATCTTTTCAATATAAGATTATAGTATTCTTTTGATATTTCCATTGTAATAAAATGTCTTTTTAGTTTTTTAACAACTGCTACGGTTGTTCCTGTTCCTCCAAAGGGATCTAAGACTATGTCTCCTTCGTTAGAGCTGACGCTTATTACTCTCTCTAATAAAGATTCTGGCATTTGACAAGGATGCTTTCCTAATCGCTCTTTGAATGTTCCGCAAACTCGTGAGAACTGCCAAACATCATCAGGATTTTTCCCTATGGGATTTGCTCGTTTATCTTTATAAATGAGTTGCCTTGCAGAAGGAACTCGTATATTCTTATCGTTAAATGTAAAATGTTCTTTATCTTTGGTAAAATATAAAATATGAGTATGGGCACGATTAAACTTTTTTTTCTGATTTTGTCCGAAGGTGTAATACCATATAATCCAATTTCTAAAATAAAAACCTGTCCGTTTTAATATTATGTTTATTTCTGCTGCAAATTCATCTCCAATCGCAACATATATTGTTCCATTATTCTTTAGTAGCCTATAAGATTCTTTTATCCATTTTTCTGACCAATTATAATATTTTTCATAAGGCATTTTATCATTATGAACATCATATTTTATACCTATATTGAAGGGGGGGTCTGCAAAGACTAAATCCACCGAATTTGGGTGTATATCCTTCATTATTTTGATACAATCACCCAAATAAACTTTATTGACTTCCATAATTATTCCAAATCAAATAAATCACATGGTTTTATTTTAAATTGTAATTTTGTTGGGTCAGGTGTGCCACCCTTTCTCATTATAGTAATCTTCCCTAAGTACAGGCTTCCCTTTGGTGATATTCTAACATCTCCATATCCAAAAAAATTCTTTGGTGATATTCTAACATCTCCATATCCAAAAAAATTCATAGCTGTATTTATATCTTTAAGTGTCCATCTTGTAGTGCCATCTGCCTTGTTATATCTTGTGACCAGCATCCAATTGACTGATAACCCACCCCGCCCTTTAAGAATATCACTAACTACAAGGATTTTATTTTCTGTAAAGAAGTTAATAATTTTGTTCCTTAGATATTCAGGAAGCTCATCGAGAAACAATCTACGCCTATCCCTTAGTTGTCTGTCCCCTCTAATATCTGGATAATCCTTTGGGGTAAGTTCTCCTGTAAAAAGCCTTAATCGAAAAGCTATCTCGTTATCAAATCCCCATATCTCCTGATATGAACTTACCCATCTTTTATCTACCTGATTAAAATTCGCATCTGAATTTGCTTTCTTAAGGGATAGATTTTCTACCTTAATTATTTTGCCAATGGTAATTATGATTCTTATTTGAACATCCGCCGCCTTTTTAAACCGCAACAGACTTTCAAAATCGGTATCCTGTAGCTTCAATCGCTCTATGTCGGTTTTTTTAAATCTTGTTGGGATATGAATCGCTTTTACAGAATTAATCTGCTTAAGGTTATATCCCATAATTTTAAGCCACTGTTGTGCCTCGTTGTCATTTTTCCAATTGTTAAATTTTTCACAAATAGCCTGCTCATTCGCAAAACCACCTTTTGCAGTCTGTGAACCAAGCTCAAAAGTTGTCATGCCACCTATATCTCCCTTCCCACTGCCTTTGCAATAGGTTTAAGCTCTGCCATGAGCTTCTTGAACACATCGGGCTTAAGGGACTGCTCTCCATCCGAAAGTGCCTCCTCGGGGTTTGTGTGGACCTCGATAAGAAGTCCGTCTGCACCTGCGGCAATAGATGCCTTTGACATTGGCATGACTAAGTCCCATTTTCCAACTCCGTGGCTTGGGTCAACAATAACCGGAAGGTGTGTGATCTGTTTAAGAACAGGGATAGCACTTATATCGAGCGTGTTTCTCGTTGCAGTCTCAAATGTTCTTATGCCTCTTTCGCAGAGAATGACATTATGATTTCCTCCTGACATTATGTATTCTGCGGACATAAGCCACTCTTTAATGGTTGCAGAAAGACCCCTTTTCAGAAGCACAGGTTTTCTGCTTAAGCCCACCTCGAGGAGCAATCTGAAGTTCTGCATATTCCTTGTCCCTATCTGTATGACATCGGCATACCTTTCGATGACATCCATGTCTCTTGGGTCCATAATCTCCGTGACAACAGGCAGTCCTGTTTTTTTACTTGCCTCCTTGAGGTATCTAAGACCTTCCACTCCAAGACCCTGAAAGGAATAAGGCGAAGTCCTCGGCTTATAAGCACCTCCCCTTATAAAATTTGCACCTGCCTGCTTAACCTTAACTGCAATGTCCAGCATCCTTGTCCTGCTTTCCACTGCACATGGGCCTGCTATAACGCAAAGTCTCTTTCCTCCAATAACCTTATCCTTAACCTTTATAGTCGTGGGAGTCTTTTTAAAATCCCTGCTTGCAAGCTTATATGGCTTGAGGATTCTCATTACCTCCTCGACTCCATCCATAACCCTTATTGCATCCTCTTCCTCCTCTGTAACCTTTGCAGTGTCTCCTATGACTCCTATGATTACCCTTTCAGTGCCCTTTGAGATATTTGCCTTAAGCCCCCTCGATGCGAGCCTTTTTACGATGTGTTTGATATTTGCATCAGTGGCATCGGGCTTTAAAACTATTATGTCCATACATTCCTCCGCATAATTTTTTTAAGTGCTAAGATTAGTTTTTTATTTTCCTTTGGAAGCCCTATAGTAACCCTTATGGCATCTCTACCCATAGGTCTTACTATAACTCCTTCTTTTAAAAGCGACTGATAAATCGCCTCCGAATTCCCTTCAACGATAACATAGATAAAATTTGCTTCAGGCGCCTTTATCATCAATCTTCGCAGGGATAAGAGCCAAGAACCTTGAGGAAAAGACATTCCTTTTTCATCTCCCCGATTGCCTTTTTGAGCTTTTTATCCTCGATATGCCCTTCCATATCCACAAAGAATATGTATTCCCATGCCTTTCTCTTTGAGGGTCGGGATTCTATCTTTGTGAGGTTTATCTTAGCCCTTTTAAAAGGCGTAAGTATGTCATAAAGAGCACCGGGCCTGTCCTTAACGGAAAACATGATGGATGTCTTGTCCCTATTAGTTTTAGGCGAGGAGTCCTTTGATATGACTAAAAACCGTGTAAAATTATGTCTGCTGTCTTCTATGTGCCTCTCTATAAACCTGAGTCCATAAATGCTTGCGGCAAGTGAGCTTGCTATTGCGGCAGAGTCCTTTTTACTGGATACAATCTCAGCGGCTTTTGCAGTGCTCGTTGCCTCTAAAACCGATATATTGGGCATATGGGATTCAAGCCATCTTCTACACTGGGCAGTTGCCTGTGGATGGGAATAGATTGTTTTCACCGTAGACTTCTTGCCACTTAAGGAAAGCAGGTTGTGAGAGACCTCAAGCATGACCTCTGCTGAAACCTTGAGGTCGTAGTCCATGAACATATCGAGCGTGTAGCTCACAACGCCTTCGTTTGAGTTCTCTATTGGGACGACCCCGAACTGAGCCTCTCCTCTGTCAACCGTCTCAAAGACCTCTTTTATGCTCTCAAGCGGCATAAAATGGCTGGATGAGCCAAAATGTCTGAGACCTGCAAGATGGGTGAATGTTGCAAGTGGACCAAGACATGCCACTTTCAACGGCTCCTCTAAAGACAGGGATGCCGAAAGTATCTCCCTGTAGATGCTTTTAAGTGCCTCGGCTGAAATGGGTCCTTTGTTAAGTGTAGTCAACTTCTCTATAACCTCTTTTTCCCGCTTAGGCGAATAGAACCTGACCTTCTCTTTTCTCTTAATGCCGGCAATCTCAAGGACAACCTCAGAGCGTCTGTTTAAGGCATCGAGAATCTCTTTATCTATCTCATCGATCCTTTTTCTTAAAGTTTTTATCTCTTCCATTTCTAATAAGAATAAGGGTTTTCCTTTATTTTTTCAAGCCAGTGTATGGGGGAGGTAGTGTCAATCATTTTGTGTAAATTCCTTTAAGGGGTGTTTTCCCCATTGCTCGTTCAATCGGCTCAGCACCGCATAAACAATCCTCTCAATGCTTTGAACATTATTAAAGCAACTCATAGGCCTTGTCCTACGCCTCACCTCCCTGAATGCCCTCTCGATAACATTGGTCGTCCTTAGCTTGACCCATATCCCCTTGGGACAGGAGTAGAAGTTCAGAAGCTCCTCCATGTCCTTCTCTATGCATCTATCAAGGTCTCTCAACAAGGTCAATGGCACTCTCATACCCCCCGCCCCTTATCCTCGGCATCCTTATCTCCAGACGCCCATCTTTCAATGTTATCCAGCGTAGCCAATAGCCGTTCCTGTAGTCCTTGCGCAAGGATGCCCGCTCATAGGATTTGCAGTTCACATAGATCTCTTGTTCAGCCTCAAGTGCCCCCTCTATAAGCCCCTTCCTAAACACCTTAACCGCTCCCTCGTGCTCTTCCCAATACTCCCTGAAACTCCTCTTGCACTCCCTCCATAAATCTGTTACCGTTAACTTAGTAAGTTCCTTTACCGACATGGGTGTATCCTCCTTCCCTTTAAGGGTTAATGATTTGGACAATGGAGAATACACCCTGTCTCTTTTTTACTTCAAGAATTTACACAGAAGATTTTAC
>JACQZC010000084.1 GCA_016207905.1 Nitrospirota bacterium
CTCCCGCAAGGGGAGAGGGTAATTAAAAGGAAGCAAAAACCTGTCCTGTAAGGAAAAATGCGATTTGCTTTATCGACCCCACCCTTGATGGGAGGGGTTAGGGGAGGGTGATTTAATTGACGCATTCAGTCTCACATGTATCTGAACTTATTCAGTAGGGTTTAGACATTTAACCCATCAATCCTTTATAATTCAATATGCAAAAAGACAGGATTCTGGTATTGGATTTTGGCTCTCAGTATACACAGCTCATAGCAAGAAGAATCAGGGAATTAAGCGTTTATTCCGAGATAATGCCTTTTAATGCACCTCTAAAGAGGATAAGGGAATTTGAACCCCTCGGCATCGTGCTTTCAGGAGGGCCCTCAAGCGTATATGACAGAGATGCTCCTATGCTCGATATGGCGGTCTTTAAGCTCGGCATCCCTATCCTTGGAATCTGCTATGGAATGCAGATTATGGCACATATGCTTAAAGGTAAGGTGGCAAAGGCTCAGAGAAGGGAATACGGAAAGGCAGAGCTTATCAGTGACAAACCAACCGTGCTTTTTAATGGCATTAAAAAAACCTCCTCTGTGTGGATGAGCCATGGCGATAGGATCGAGAAACTCCCCCATGACTTCGAAAAACTTGCACATACAGAGAACTCCCCTATTGCAGTAATAGGAGACAAAAAAAGAAACCTCTATGCCCTTCAGTTTCATCCTGAGGTGGTTCATACGGAAAGCGGAAAACAGATATTGAAGAACTTTGTTATGAAGGTCTGCCATGCCAAACCCACATGGACTATGCGCTCCTTCGTAGAGACTGCAAAAGAAGACATAAGTTCGATGGTTGGCAAAGGCAATGTCATCTGTGGAATAAGCGGAGGAGTGGATTCCTCTGTAACTGCCGTTTTAGTGCATGAGGCAATAGGAGATAACCTTACATGTATATTCGTTGACAATGGTCTCCTGAGGGAAGGAGAGGCTAAAAAAGTGGAAACTACCCTGAGAAAGAACTTTCATATGAAGATACAGTGTGTTGATGCCGAAGAAAGATTCTTGAGAAAGCTTAAGGGAATCACTGACCCCGAAAGAAAAAGAAAGATTATTGGCAATGAATTCATCCGTGTCTTCGAGGAAGAGGCAAGAAAGCTCAAGGGTGTTTCATTTCTTGCACAGGGAACCCTTTATCCTGATGTCATAGAGTCTGTCTCATTCAAAGGACCCTCTGCTACCATTAAGAGCCATCATAATGTAGGAGGGCTTCTTAAAAGAATGAGGCTTAAATTAATAGAGCCCCTGAGGGAGCTTTTTAAAGACGAGGTAAGGGTTTTGGGCAAGGAGCTTGGTATGCCTGATGAGATACTGAAGAGGCATCCCTTCCCGGGTCCAGGGCTTGCTATAAGGATCATAGGAGATGTTACAAAACCGAGGCTTGATATTCTTAGGAAGGCAGACTCTATAGTTCTTGAGGAGATTAAAAGGGCAGGGCTTTATCAAGAATTGTGGCAGGCATTTGCAGTTCTCCTTCCTGTAAAGAGCGTTGGTGTGATGGGTGATGAAAGGACTTATGAGAATGTCATAGCTCTCAGGGCAGTTAATTCTGTTGATGGAATGACTGCTGACTGGGCAAAACTTCCTTACGATATTTTGGGGAAGATCTCAAATAGGATTATAAACGAAGTAAGGGGGATAAACAGGGTTGTCTTTGACATATCCTCAAAGCCCCCAAGCACGATTGAGTGGGAGTGAAGGTAGTGACAAAAAAGAGTAGAAAGAATCCTAAAACTATTAAAGGTCTAAGAATAAAGTCTATTACGGGGATAGCTGAAGACGCCGAGGCTTATGGAAAGAACCATGATAAATGGCTTTACTCAAAGAAGTCTTCAGCTACTGATGCTATAGAAGCAAAGGATTACAGAGATAGGAGTTATCTTTCTGCTATTGAAGCTGCCACTTATTTACATACATCCGTTAGCGGTATTCATAACTTAGTTCGTAAAGGCATCATTAAGGCAAAGATTGCTGTAAGCGGACAGATGCGATTTGACCTAAAAGACTTAAAAAAACTCACTTTGACATTAATAGTCCCTTCAAAAAGAAAACCCATAGTTGATAAGTTTTCAGAATTAAATATTAATGAAACGGTTCAAAGAATATTTATAAAGAATTCTATGAAAATGGAGGCTCTAAAGTCCGAGTCAATTCATCTAATGATAACTTCGCCTCCTTATTTTAATACCAAGATGTATTCTAAAGAGCATATTGATGGAGACTTAAGTGATATTCATGATATAGAAGAGTGGTTTGAGAAGATCGGCGCGGTTTGGAGCGAGGTTTTCAGGGTTTTGCAACCGGGTAGAAAAGCCTTTATAAATATAATGAATTTACCGATAAGAGAAAGACATGGTTTTAGGACATTAAATCTGGCTGGAAGAACCATAGACCTGTGCGAAAAAATAGGCTTTATTTTTAAGCGTGATATTATATGGCATAAAACCAATGCTGTGAGGGCACATTTTGGAACATATCCTTATCCAGGAGGGATTTTAATCAACAATATGCATGAATTCATATTGGAGTTTAATAAGCCTGAAAAGAAAGGATTTAGTAAATATGGACATCTTACTAAAGAGCAGAAAGAGCAGTCCAAACTTGACAAGGGATTCTGGATAGAAATCAAAAAGAGTGATGTATGGGTTATGAAACCACAAGGAAGCGGAGACAGGAGAAATCATATCGCACCATTTCCTTATGAGCTTCCATTTAGACTGGTAAAGGCATTTAGCTATATTGGAGAAACGGTTTTTGACCCTTTTATGGGTTCCGGGACGACTCTGATAGCTGCAGCTGATTTAAAAAGGAATGGTGTAGGGTATGAGATTAACCCTGAGATTGCTTCTGAGGCAGTAAGGAATCTAAGAAACTATCAAACAAGGTTGATATAAATGAAATTGGATGCGAAGACGATATACGCCCAATCCAGCGATATAAAATCCCGCACCTATTTAGAATATCGCAGAGACATGAAGAAAAAGGCAATTGCCGAATTAGAGGTGCTTGAATGGTTAGAAGGTAAAATTAAAGGATTATATCCTAAAAAGAAGGTGCTGGTTTATAAGTCAGGTGGTGATAGGTTTTTATGGTTTTTAAGGAAGGGTGGTGTTTCAAGAGAGCCTGACTTTATTGCAGAGGTAAATGGCAGCAAGATAGAATTTGAGTTTCAGTATGCTGAAAAAGCAGATTTAGAATTTTATGATTTCAAGATATCTAAGGTTGCTAAAAAGAAGGGTGGTAAACAAGAGCCTATAGAGAATAAATTCTTTGCTTATATTCATAAGCCACTACAAAAATACGCAATATTTAAACCTGAATGGATTGTCAAGAACGGTGAGTATGGAATGGTTGAGGCATGGAGAACTTATGCATTTAGGATTTCAAAAGACAGGTTTGAAAGAGTGCTTAAGCCAGACTTTACTTTAGAAAAGCTCTGCCAACTGATAGATGCTAAAAATTTTATTCTTAACTTTCAGCATAAATTAGTCGACATACATAAAGAGAAACTTTCGCATCTTCTTCAGGGCGTAGTGGATGAAAATAAAGTCATTAAAATTATACCTAAGGACTTAGATAGCTTCTTCAAGGTTTGCTTTATCTTAGATAATCTAAGTAAGATTCCTCAGAATGCCAATCTCTGGCTTATTTATCTTTTAAGTTACATTAGCGACAATATCTCGCTGGAGGATGTATCTAAAATCACTTACTGTATTGACTTTCTTTATTCTAAGATTGAGTTGAAACAAAACGAACTCACCCGATTAGTTGATAGTACTAAGGGATTACTTGCTAAAGTTAAAATGTATTACAATGGAGATGGCTCCTATAGGTCATCATTAAGCGAAAGCCCTTTAAATGAGACGAGGTATGCGTTATTCTCAATAAATCTTCTTGAGGATTTAATTCAGGATATAATCTTTTATTACCCTGCCACCGAGTTAAAGCCGATAAAGAAGATATATGAGAATGTAGAGGATGTTGGAAAGACAGTTAGGTTGCTTAAAGGTATAATCCAATGAAAAAGACATTTGATATAAAGCCCTATCTTAACGAAAAAAAATCCCTTATTGACTCCTTCTTAAGGTCTTATTTCAGAAAGCCATTTAAGCCTTTAATCCTGAGGGAATCAATGCGTTATTCCCTTCTTGCAGGAGGAAAAAGGCTAAGACCCATACTTGCACTTGCCTCTTATGAGGCATGTGGAAAAGACCCGAAAGACATAATTCCTTATGCATCGGCATTAGAGTTCATACACACATATTCCCTCATACATGATGACCTTCCTTCCATGGACAATGACGACCTGAGAAGGGGAAAGCCAACAAATCACAAGGTGTTTGGAGAGGCAATTGCAATACTTGCAGGAGATGCCCTTCTTACAGAGGCATTTACCATACTTTCAACACCTACAAAAAAAATAAAAGGCACTGCACATCTTCGGGCAGTCAATGAGGTTTCATGTTATGCAGGTATAAAAGGCATGGTTTCTGGTCAGGCAGAAGACATCCTGTCAGAAGGCTCTATGCCTGAGCCAAAGACCCTTTCCTTTATTCACATGTATAAGACAGCCTCTCTCATAACTGCATCCGTAAGGCTGGGCGCAATACTTGGAAATGCCTCTAAGCCTAAACTGAACTGCCTAACAGTATATGCCCGAAACCTCGGACTTGCCTTTCAGATAGTAGATGATATACTTGATATTAAAGGCTCTACGGAACAAATGGGCAAAACCACAGGCTCTGATATAAGAAAAAAGAAGATGACATATCCAACCCTTTATGGCATCGAGAAATCCGAAAGCAAGGCACATAGCCTTATAGGCTCAGCAGTTCATGCCATTAAAGATTTAGACAGAAAGGCAGAGCCTCTGAGGGAGATAGCAAGATACATTCTGGTGAGAAAAAATTGATTGAATATATAAAATCCCCTGATGATCTGAAAAGACTTACTATCGACCAACTCAGCCTCCTTGCAGAGGAACTCAGAGAGACAATAATAAAGGCAGTGTCTTTTTCAGGCGGGCATCTTGCCTCAAACCTTGGGGTTATAGAGCTTTCTATAGCACTTCATTATGTCTTTGATTCTCCTAAAGACAAGCTCATCTGGGATGTGGGACATCAATCCTATGCCCATAAGCTCCTTACAGGAAGATATGAAAGGTTTCACACCCTTAGAAAGCTAAGCGGAATATCCGGGTTTCCGAAGGTAAGCGAAAGCCCTTATGATGCGTTTGGCACAGGTCATAGCTCAACATCCATATCAGCAGGAACCGGGATGATAGAGGCGAGGGACATAAAAGGCGAGGATTTTAAGGTTATCTCGGTCATAGGAGATGGTGCTATGACAGCAGGGTTAGCCTTTGAGGGACTTAACCATGCAGGGCATCTTAAGAAAGACCTCATAGTAGTGCTTAACGACAACGAGATGTCTATATCGAGAAATGTTGGTGCGCTCTCTGGATATCTAAACAGAATTCTCACAGGCGACCTTTATCGGAGGTTTAAGAAAGACACAAAAAGCCTTATAGAAAGCATCCCACGGTTTGGTAGCCATTTCTCGAAATTTGCCCAGAGGATTGAGGAGTCATTAAAAGGGCTTTTCCTTCCAGGGGCGCTCTTCGAAGAATTAGGCTTTAATTATGTAGGTCCGATAGATGGTCATAACATTCCGCTTCTCATAGAGACATTCAGAAAGATTAAGAATCAAAAGACCCTTTCGTTAATCCATGTGATAACAAAGAAGGGCAAGGGCTATGAGCATTCCGAGAAAGACCCTGAGCAGTTTCATGGCATAGGGCCATTTGAGCCAGAGACAGGCTTTCCTCTATCAGGCGCCGTTACATATAGCGATATATTCGGACAGGCACTGCTTGAGCTTGCTGGGTCTGACCCTAAGATAGTTGCCGTATCAGCTGCAATGAAGGATGCCACAGGGCTTGGACCGTTTGCCGATAAATACCCAGACAGGTTTTACGATGTGGGCATTGCAGAGCCCCATGCAGTGACATTTTCAGCAGGTCTTGCAATAGGGGGCTTAAGACCTGTTGTTGCCATATACTCAACCTTTATCCAGAGGGCATATGACGAGATAATACACGATGTATGTCTTCAAAACTTACCTGTTATATTTGCCATTGACAGGGCAGGCATAGTTGGACAAGACGGCCCAACACACCACGGGGTTTTCGATATATCCTTTCTAAGGCATATACCCAATCTCATAGTCATGTCCCCAAAGGATAAAGATGAGCTCAGGGCAATGCTTGAGCTTAGCCTTAAACATAATGGCCCCTCTGTAATTCGGTATCCAAGAGCAAAGGCAGAGGAAATCTCTTCATCTACATCGTTTGGTATCGGTGAAGGCGAAATCCTCAAGGAAGGTAAAGACATAGCCCTTCTTTCAATTGGAGGCACTGTTACATCGGCACTTTCCGCATCAAAGAGACTCCAATCCGAGGGTATAGATGTAATGGTTATCAATATGAGGTTCATAAAGCCTCTGGATAAAAAACTCATTATCTATGCGGCTACTCTTACAGGAAGGATTATAACGGTTGAGGACAATGTCCTTCAGGGAGGGTTTGGAAGTGCGGTGCTTGAGTGTCTGAATGAGGCAGGCATGGAAAATGTCAAGGTAAAAACCCTCGGCATACCGGATGAGTTTGTAGAGCATGGAACACAGGCAGAGCTTAAAAGAAGATATGGAATAGATGAGGATGGGATTTATACTTTAGTGCACCAGCTCCTTGCATTCTGAAAAAGCTTTAGCCATGGCGATTCCTTAAGGGTTTTTTTCCATTCGAGGGGCATCCACTGCCACTGCCAATTAAGAAATGTCCTTTCAGGATGAGGCATCATGGCAAGGTGTCTTCCATCAGGACTACATAATGCGGCTATGCCCTCTAAAGAGCCATTTGGATTAAAAGGATATGCCTCTGTAGGGTTTCCTTTGTCATCCACATATCTTATTGGTGAAAGTCCCATATCCATGACCCTCTTATAAACCCCTTTGTCCGGGAAATATGCCCTGCCCTCACCATGCGAAACCCATATGCCTAAGACAGAGCCTTCCATTCCCTTAAGCATAATCGATTGGCTTTGAAGTATTTTTACTGTCGAGAACCTCGATTCGAATCTTCCTGATTTATTCTGTATAAAACGAGGCTGTTTTTTACCATCTAAGCCTGCCTCGGACAACCAGCCCAAAAGTGCCATAAGCTGACAGCCATTACACACACCAAGGCTGAATGTATCTTGCCTTTCATAAAAACCCTCGAACTCTTCTTTAAGCCTTTTATTGAACCTGATGCTTCCTGCCCAGCCCTTTGCCGAGTCAAGCACATCTGCAAAGCTAAAGCCTCCAACGAATGCAATGCCCCTCATCTCCTTAAGACTTATTCTTTCCTCTATCAGGTCTGTCATTGTGACATCGTATGTATTAAACCCTGCCATATAAAAGGCAGATGCCATCTCCCTGTCTCCATTACTTCCTTCCTGCCTGACGATTGCCACATTTGGCATTATAGATTTCTCCTTTAGAGCCGAGATTTGTGGGTAAAATGTGAGAACATATTCAGGTGCTTGCCTTTCATATATATTTTTCTTTTCTTCTTCTATGCACTCAGGGTTTGTCTGAAGCCTGTCAAGCTGATAGCTTGTTTCCTCCCAGATAGCTCTTAACGAAGGCATATCCTCATCGAGGAGGGTATTGCCGCTTGCCATAACCCTAATCCTATTGCTAAGTGTGCTTTCTCCGATAACCTTAAACTTCACATTCGAGGTATCTAAGAGAGCCTCTATCTTGTTTTCATCCTCAGGCATATACTCAATGATAAGTCCTGCCTCTTCGGCAAAAAGAAATGCTGATGGGTCAGAGACATCTCCGATATTAATATCAATGCCCTTATTGCCTGAAAATGCCATCTCGAGCACTGTTACAATTAGACCTCCATCGCTAATGTCATGTCCTGAAAGGAGAAGGTCTTTGGAGATTAGGCTCTGAATTGCATCAAAAGCCCTTTTAAGGAGCAAGGCATCTTCTATGTCAGGGGATTCATTGCCAATTTGTCCAAATACCTGTGCGAGGGCACTTCCGCCGAGTCTTTTTCTTTCATCTCCCAGGTCTATGTAAAGCAGTCTGCTATTGGGCATCTTAATGTCAGGTGTAATGACCTTTGTTATGTCAGGCATGGTCGCATATGCAGATATGACAAGCGTTGGAGGGGATTTAACTACCTCGCCTGTTTGGGGTAAAACCGCTGCCATAGAGAGACTGTCTTTACCTCCGTCAACTGCAATTCCAAGCTCAAGCATTATGTCTCTCATTGCCATAGAGGCATCATAAATGAGCGCACCTTCGCCCGGTAGTTTTGCAGGCCACATCCAATTAGCAGAGCATCTTATATCCTCAAGCCGTGTTATCTTTGCCCAAACCATGTTCGTCAGTGCCTCGGCAACGGACATGCGTGCCATTCCAGAGGGGCTTATCAGACCCTTTATTGGTTGTTCTCCTATCGATATTGCCGCACCAGTCAGACCAAAATGGCTTTGGCTAATGACTGCCACATCCGACACAGTAAGCCCTAATGGACCTGCACACTGCTGTCTTGCTATAAGTCCTGTTACGGACCTATCGACCTTGCTCGTAAGAAACCTCTTTGAGCCAACGGATAAAAGCCGTAAAACCCTTTTGAGGCTATCTTTTACATTTAGTCCCTCTAAAAGTCTAAGAGGCTTAAGTGTCTTGGGAATGCGGGTTATACTAAATGTCTTTCTTGGCATCTCACCTAAGACCTTTTTGAGGTCCAAGTCCACTGGGGTTGAGCCATCATGGCTGTCATAAAGAGTAACCCTTCCACTACCTGTTATCTCGCCTACGAATGAAACTGGGACATTTTCCCTACTACAAAGCCCTTTAAACATTTCTGCGTTTTCGGGCTTTATAAGAAGTGCATTCTGCTCTTGATATTCAGCACTCCATATCTCGAGGGTCGAGAGGGTTTTATCCCCAATCTGAATGTTTCTAAGGTCTATCCTTGCGCCCTCTGGATATATGAGCTCTTTAAGGACATTTGAGTTTCCCCCTGCCCCTTGGTCATGAATGCTTATTATGGGATTATCCATTCCCATCTCAACGCATGCCCTTATGACCCTGTTTAGCTTTTGCTCCATCTCTGCATCTCCTCGCTGGACTGCATTGAAGTCAAGCTCCTCTACATTTTCTCCCTGAATCATGCTCGATGCCGCACCTCCGCCCACGCCGATTCTATATGCAGGACCTCCTACTTTTACAATGAGCATCCCCTTTTCAGGAGGGCATTTCTCCGTATGCCTTTCATCCATCTGTCCTATTCCGCCTGTAAACATTATTGGCTTGAGCCACTCCCTTCTTTCCGATGTATTTACAGACATTCCGAATGACCTTGTAAAACCCTGTATTACAGGCTCTCCGAATTTATTTCCATAATCCGATGCACCATTACTTGCCTCTATCTCTATCTCAAGAGGGCTTGCAAGATTGGATGGATAAAGAAACCCCTTATCTTCCCATGGCAGTTCATACCCGGGTATAAGGAGGTTTCCAACGCAATAGCCTGTTGTGCCTGCAACTGTAATGCCTCCCCTTCCAACTGCCTGAACATCCCTGATTCTTCCACCTGTTCCTGTCTCTGCGCCGGGAAATGGGGCAACACCAGATGGGAAATTATGTGTCTCTGCAGTAAATATGATGTTGTATCCGACATCCTTTGAGATAAACCTCGATGGTCTTCCCGGATACTCAGGCAGGATTGTCTTTATCTCATACCCTCTGATGGAGCTTGAGTTATCCTTGAAGGCTATGACACTATTACCCGGGCTTGCCTCGTAAGGCGCCCTGACGATTTCCATAAGGCTCTGGGGAATCTCTTTTCCATCGATTACCAATTTCCCCTTAAAGAACCAGTGTCTTGAGTGCTCGCTGTTTGACTGTCCTAAGTCAAAGCATTCGACATTAGTTGGGTTTCTTTCCATTTCCTTGACAAACAGTCTGTAGTAATAATCCATGTCCCATTCATCGAGACCAAGACCCATCTGGATGTTTATCTCTTTAAGGGCAGATATACCCTTCTCTATAAGCGGAACTCTAAATACAGGCTCGGGCTTGAGCCCTGTTTCAAAGGTCATTAGGCTCTGGGGATAAGGGCATTCTGTCATCTTGTCATGAAGCGTAAAAAGCACATCTTTAATAGCAGACTCCGTGATTACACCTTTAAAGATGTATCTCCTTGAGCGCTCTATGCGATTGACTTTTTTAATGCCAACTGCATGACAGATAGAAACTGCATTCGTAGACCATGCAGTCTGAAAGCTCAACCTCGGGCCTACTTCTATAACCCCATCTTTAAGAAACGGCAATTCCCCGAAGCCCTCGGGCTCGAATGTCTCCGAAAGAAGCCACATGAGGGTATCAAGCTCGTCTTTGGTTAACGGCTCTGTAAGCTCTATATTGAAACAATACTCTGCCTCTATGTCCTGAATGTCAGGGGAGACCTTCTGCCTCAAGGCGTAAAGCAGTGCGTTTTTCTTAGCCTCAGAAAACCCGGGTGTTCTATAGAAATGAAGAAGGTGCATAGATTATTATTTATAGTATAATAGAATCCGTGAAGAAAATCCTGCTTATATCAGGCATTATCCTTCTCCTTTCATCCTGCGAAAAGGAGGCGGTTAAGCCTCCTTCAGAGGACTCCCTGATAGCTCAGGAGGCATTTGGGCTTGCAGATTCTTTAAGGTCTCTATATGAAGGAAAGGATTTTGAAGGGCTTAAAGACTACGCTACCGAGCAAGGCTATAATGACATTAAAAAGGACCTCGCGGAATTCAAAGGCGTTTCGCTTTCATTCACACCGAGACTGGTTGAGATAAAGGCAGAGGCAGTTTATCTCAATATCTCATGGCAGGCAAGCTGGAGCATTAACGGTAAAGTTAAGGAAGCAAAAGGCATGGCTGTTTTTGAGCTAACAGGAAGTCCTCTTAAGCTAAACCGTATTATAAGGGCAAGCCCATTTAAGATTCCAGATTAAAGTGGTTTAACCCTTTGATATGAGGTTTAAATCGTGTCTGACCATTATGCTCACAAGCTCCCTGAATGTTGTCTTTGGAGACCATCCAAGTTTTTTCTTTGCCTTTGAGTAATCTCCCTTGAGAACATCGACCTCAGCAGGTCTAAAAAACTGTGGGTCTATCTTAACGAGGGTATGCCCTGTTTTCTTATCTATGCCCTTTTCCTTTATGCCTTTTCCCGACCATCCTATGTCAAAACCTGCCACTTTAAATGCAGTCTCGACAAACTCCCTTACGCTATGGGGCTCACCTGTGGCTATAACATAATCATCGGGCTTAGACTGCTTGAGCATGAGCCACATAGCAGTCACATACTCGGGTGCATAGCCCCAGTCCCGCTTGGAATCTAAATTTCCAAGCATAAGGCAGTCCTTTAAACCATGCTTAATCTTTGCTACGGTATTAGTTATCTTTCTTGTAACAAACTCCAGTCCCCTCAAAGGGGATTCGTGATTAAAGAGTATTCCTGAGCAGGCAAACATGCCATAGGATTCCCTGTAATTGACTGTCATCCAGTGTGCAAAAAGCTTTGATGCCGCATAAGGGCTTCTTGGATAAAACGGGGTCTTTTCGTTCTGGGGTGTTTCTCTTACCTTCCCAAACATTTCAGAGGACGATGCCTGATAGAACCTTATCTTTGGATTTACAGCCCTTATTGCCTCAAGAACCCTGAGAGGACCAATGGCAGTTACATCTGCCGTGAATACAGGCTCTTCAAATGAAAGTGCAACAAAGCTCTGTGCACCGAGATTGTATATCTCATCAGGCTTCACCTTTTCTATTGCCCGATGAATGTTTGTGAACTCAAGAAGCTCGAGGGGAAGAAACTCTATCTGGTCTTCTATGCCTAAGAATTTTAACCTGTTCACATGAAGGTCAGATGTCCTTCTGAATGCCCCATAAACACGGTAGCCTTTTTCAAGAAGAAGCTTAGAAAGATATGCTCCGTCCTGTCCTGTTATGCCTGTGATAAAAGCCTTTTTGGGCATTGCCCCTCCAATCTAATCCAGAAGCATCGGGATTAGATTATAACATACAATCCCATTTTCCTTATGCAAGGGGATACTTCATCTTGAATAAGTTCAGATACATATGAGACCCTCCCCTAACCCCTCCCGTCAAGGGAGGGGTAAAGCAAATCGCATTTTTCCTTACAGGACAGGTCTTTACTCCTTTTAATTACCCTCTCCCCTTGCGGGAGAGGGCGAGGGTGAGGGGGATATAACTGTCTCATATGTGTTGAACCCATACATCTCTTGCCTAAAACCTTAGAAAGTGAGATAATTGGGTAAATTAAGGAGGTGGCAAGATGAACTATAAAACTCCTTTCGTTATCTTAACCCTGCTATCCATAGCATTTAGCCCATTCGGCAAAGAGGCAATTGCCGAGGATAAATCCTATTACACCCTGCTTGATAAGGTAAAGAGTTTTGACCGCTCGGTTGATTTTAAGGCGCTAAGGCTTTCCTACACAGAGACATCTGAGTATGACCCTTATAATGAAAATACCAGTGAAACAATGGCAATGTTTAATGCCTTGAATAGCAAACAATATAAGGAAGCTATTAAAAATGCCCTGTCCATATTAGAGAGCAGTTATGTTAACATTCCTGCCCATATCGTCTTAAGCATCTCTTACCGTGCAATAGGGGATTCGGGAAAATCCGATTTCCACGACTTTGTCGTAAAAGGGCTTCTTGACTCCATCTTTGACTCAGGACAGGGCAGGTCTCCTGAGTCTGCATATCAGGTAATCAGCATAAAAGAGGAATATGTGATTCTTGATGTCTTAGGCCTTGAGAAAAAAATCCAAAGCCTGATAGTCTCAGGTGGCCATAGTTATGACCGTATAGAGGCAACAAACCCGAAAACAGGCAAGACAGAGGTTTTTTATTTCAATGTGGATATACCATTAGGATGGTTAAATAAACAATTCCAAAAGGACAAATAAAAGACAGGTTATAATTTTCCGTGACAATATATGCAAATATTGTTATATTTGCATATAAAGCAGGAAGGAGGTCTTATGGCAAAGACATTTACGATTCTCTTAGGGACATCTCCCTATGCATCGGAAAACACACTTACTGCCTTACGCATTTCTGACTCGGCACTTAAGGGAGGTCACACAGTCAATCTTATAGCATCAGGAGACGGAGTTTACTGCTTCCTAAAGGGACAGAAGGCAAAAGGCATAAAAAATGCCTCTGAGGAGTTCTCATCGCTCATTGAAAGGGGCTTGAAAGTCTTTCTCTGAGGTGGATGCCTGAATTTTCGCCGTGCAGCGAAAGACGACTACCTCGAAGGCACAGATGTTGGCACCCTTAAAGGCTTGTTTAAGACAATGGGTGAAACGGATACATGGCTCAACCTCACAAATTAAGGGGTTAAGAGGGATGGAGGATATATGAAGAAAATCGCAATAATCTCAAGAAAACAGCCTTACGGTGACATTAATTCGGCAGAGGCAGTCAGACATGCACTTGGTGCTGTTTCAGATGAGCTTATCACCGTGCTCATAATGGTGGATGGAGGTGTGCTTCTTGCAAAGAAAACTCAGGATGTCGGAGACACAGGCTTTACAAACCTTGCCGAAACTCTAAAGGACTGCACTGATATGGGTGTTGGAGTCTATGTGGATAAGCCCTCTCTTAGGGAGCAACATCTTGAGCCAGAAGACCTTGTGGAAGGCGTAAGAATCATCAATAGCTCTGAAATAGCAGGGCTCATCAAAGAGGCAGATGTCTCTTTGATTTTCTAAAATGAGGAGGTATTATGCTCGTACTGATTAAAAGTGCACCAGATACAGCTGATGGCAAAAGGGCAGTCAAGCTCGCAAGGGATATGGCAGGAGACCTCGTGCTTATGCAAAATGCAGTTTATTTTGCGGAAAAAGAGCGTTTAGAGGGCTTCTGCGGAACAATATATGCTCTCGATGAGGATATATTGCTAAGGGGTATCACAGAGACAGAAAAGGGCATAAAGACCCTAAGCTATGATGAGCTCATAGAGATAATGGCAGAAAACAATAAGGTAGTAGGCGCTTTTTAGGGGCTCTAAGACCCCGGGGAGATAACATGGCAAAAATAGTAATACTTGGAGGCTCATTTGGAGGACTTACATCCGCATATGAGCTTAAGAGGCTTCTTGGAGACAAAGCAGATATAACGGTTGTTTCGGACTCCGATAGATTCGTCTTCATACCTTCGCTTCCATGGCTCAGTTTTGGATGGCGAAAGGCAGAAGACATAACGCTTTCCATTAAACCTATCTTAGAAAGAAAAGGCATCGCATTTATTCATGAGGAGGCAAAGGGAGTCGATGCCGACTCCTCTAAGGTTATTACTGCATCTAAAGAGCTGACCTATGACTATCTCGTTATAGCCACAGGACCTTATCTTGCCTTCGAAGAGGTTCCTGGACTTGGACCTAAAAAGGGACATACAGAGTGCATATTCACGATCTCTCAGGCTGAAAGGGCAAAAAAGGCATGGGATAGGTTTCTTGAGGCTCCAGGGCCAATAGCAGTAGGCTCTGTTCAGGGAGTAAGCTGTTTTGGACCTCCGTATGAATATGCTTTCGAAGCTGATGCAGAACTCAGAAAAAGAAAGCTCAGACATAAGTCACCTATATATTTCATAACCTCTGAGCCATATATCGGGCATTTCGGCATAGGAGGTTTCGGAGCATCGAAGAGCTGGCTCGAGGATGAGTTTGCGTGGAAAGACATAAGGGTGCTTTCGAATCAGGCAGTGGAAGAGTTCACACAATCAGAGGTAAGGCTAAAAGACGGAACAAAGATACCGTATAAACTCAGCATGTTTGCACCTCCCATGAAGGGTGTGCCTGCTGTAACTCATTTAGGAAACCCCCGTGGATTTATCCCTGTTGACGATACCATGAGACACAAAACTCACAAGAACATCTTCTGTATTGGCGTTGCAGTTGCCATAGCACCTCCAGAGCCAACTCCCATCCCAACTGGTGTTCCAAAAACAGGTTACATGACAGTGAAAATGGCGCTTACTGCCGCAAAAGCCATAGCCTCTGAAATCACTGATAAGGGCTATGTTGCCCCATACGAGATGGATGTCATATGTCTTATGGATATGGGTGAGACAGCGGCATACATGAGGGCAAAACCGCTTCTTTCGCCAAGGCAGGAGATAATACTTAAAAAAGCCAAATGGGCTAAGTGGCTAAAGGTATGGTTCGAGAAGTATTTCCTTTTCAAGATGAGACATGGCATCCCGAACTGGCCATGATGCCATGCAGATGGAGGTGAGCTATGGGAGAGAAGATAAGAAAAAAAGTCTCGATAATGTGCTTTCATGACGAGCTATGCCAGGTCTTTAATGCCCTTATGACTGCATTAAGCCTTCTAAGGGAAGGCTCTGAGGTTACAATATTCTTTGGCTCAAGGGGAGTAAATGCAATCCATAAGGACAAGGTAAAAGAGCTTAAGTGTATGCCTGATGCCCCAAAAGAGGTGAGCGATAGAGTTATGAAGAAGATGGAGGAGATGGAACTGCCCTCTGTAGAGGACATGTTCATAATGCTCATAGCCGAGGGTGCAACAGTGCTTGCATGTCCCTTGAATACATCGTTGTTTGAGATGACACCTTCTGACCTTGTAGATGGCGTCAAGATTGCAGACCCTACAAGATACTATAAAGAAGTAGTTATTCGGGCTGATATGAACTTGACCTTTTAGAAGAAATATGCTAAAACCTCTTGAAAGGAGGTCTATATCTCTATATTCTAATATTAGAAGCTATGAAAAAAATGAAAAAACTCATATTCACCTATCAGGCAGACATATGCAAGACATTGGGGAATCCCAAAAGGCTTGAGATTATAGAAGCCCTCTCCAATGGGGAGCTAAATGTTACGGAACTGGCAGAGCGGCTTGGGATTCGAAAGGCAAATGCATCGCAACACCTATCTGTTTTGCGCTCAAAAGGGCTGATTATTGCACGGAGAGAAGGTCTTAACATCTACTACAGCATAGCAAACCCAAAGATAATTACGGCATGCGGGATGATGCGGGAAGTTCTTTTGGAACAGCTTGAAAAAGGGGGGAAACTGGTAAGGAGATTCCGGTCGTGAATATATATTTTTTTCGAAAGTATATTCATATCTTTGAATATTCAGATAAAGGAGGTGATAAGTAAATTTTTATCCGATTATAACATGTAGTATTATCCCAGTTGCTAAAGGAGGCAAATATGAAGAAAGGATTAATTGTAGGGGTTGTTGTTGTTATCCTCGGCTTCCTTGTGGTATACAGCCAGTCAGGCATTCCAGAAGGGGCAAAGGAGAAAAAGCCTGAGGCAGGCGGATATGGCGGCACAATCAGTCCAAGAACACCTATGATTGAGTATGTGGATACGCCTGCCTCTCCAGATGAAGAAAAACTGGCATTAAAAGGAGCAAACCTACACCTTTTAGTGCAACCTGCGGACATGGAGAAGAACTTAGGGAAATGGACTGTCGTTGACTGCCGTCCAAAAGACCTATACGACGAGGGGCACATACCAACTGCAATACACCTTGGTGAGACCTGTAATGACTTCTTTAGAGATGACCTTGTAGTAGAAGGGATAGGGATGATTGAAGACCTCAAACTTGGAGATGTAGGAGAGCTTGAGAAAAAGTTGAGCAAGGTTGGAATCAGCATGGATAAGACCATCCTCTTCTATGACCAGAGGGAAGACCCCGGAGAGACCAGCAAAGGAAGGTATTACGGTCAATTCGCAGGCTATGTCTTTGTGCCATTCTGGTATATGGAATATATGGGGCATAAGGATGTCCGGGTGCTTGACGGCGGTATCGGTGCATGGAAGGCAGAAGGCAAGCCCATCGAGCAGAAGGCAAACAAACTGCCACCCACTCAATTCAAAGCAGATGTCCAAAGAAACAGGCTTGCAACCACAGAGGAAGTGCTGAAGATAGCTCAGAAAGAAGAAGATGCACAGCTCGTTGATAACAGGACAATGGATGAATATCTGGGTGAACACCAATCACCACCAAAACACTTTCTTGAGGGTAAGGTAAGAAGAATGGGTCGTATACCAAACACGAAACTCAATGTCCCGCACTATTTTCAGTTCATTGACCCAAATACAGCCAAGCTCAGACCCACATACCAGCTTGCGAGGCTCTACCAGTCTCTAAACAAAGACAAGAGGACTGTCCTTTATTGCTACATAGCAAACCGAATCTCTCTTTCTTACTTCGTGCTTAGGTTGTTAGGATTCAATGACCCAGCCATATATCACGATAGTTGGATTGTCTGGGGGAGTGACCTGAGCCTGCCTGTGGAGGAGATGAAAATGGTTGCAGAGGTCATACCTGGAGATGTTGATATAGGGAAAAGAAGTAAAATCCCAGTTAAAACAAAGGCACCTGCTAAAAAGCCAACAAAACCTAAGAAGGAACAGGGTGAAGCAGGGGGGTATTAATTCAGGGGTTGCTGTTTCAGGAGGTGTAAATAAAGGGCAGGGGCTCAGCCCCTGCCTTTATACAGGAAAGATTGCTTAGAAGGGTAATCAGTGCTATACTGCTAATAATTCTTACTAACTTTTTCAGGAGGAACCCTTGAGGAAACATTCTTTAGTTAAATTCTCTGTAGAGCATCCAAAACTAATCGTTGTCCTGACTATCGCTATATCTTTAATCTTCATGACCCAGTTCCCGAAGATAAAGACGGATACGAACCCCAAAAACATGCTTCCTGCCACTTCAGATGTGAGGGTATGGAATGACGGTGTAGAGAAAACCTTCGGCCTTTACGAAGACATGCTCGTACTTGGAATAGTTAACGACAAAGGTATTCTTAATAAAGGTACACTCGGAAAGATTAAAAGGCTCACCGATGAGATATTGAAAATCAAAGGTGTTGCGGCAAGGGATGTAAACAGTTTTACCACTATTACGAATGTATCAGCAGAGAAAGGGGTTTTAAGGGTAGCTCCCCTTATGACAGAGACTCCCCGAACCGACGAGGAGATACATGCCCTTAGAAAGATGCTCTACGAAAATCCACTTTTTATCAATAGGATTATCTCAGAGGACGGAAAAACCACCGCAATATATGTCCCTCTTGAGGAAGGCGCAAATGGAAAAGAAATAGCAGACAGGATAAGAGAGATAGTAAAGAAACAAGAGGGGGACGAAAAATACTATGTTGCAGGGGACCCTGTTTCAAGAGACACATTCGGAGCAGAGATGTTCAAGCTCATGGCTATCTTTGCACCAATTGCTGGAATGGTCATGCTTTTTGTCAGGTATCTCATGTTTAGGGACCTATTTCTTTCCATCACCCTGATGATGGATGCCATGGTGAGCATCGTCTGGAGCATGGGACTTCTTATTGGACTTGGATTTCCAATTCATATTATGAGCTCCATGGCACCTGTATTCCTGATGGCAATAGCTACGGACAGCATGCACATATTTAACGAGTTTTACTTCCGCTTCAGAGAGACAAGAAACAAAAAAACCGCAATAATTGAGACAATGCAAGCAGTAGGTCGGCCTGTAAGATACACTGCCCTCGCAACTGCAGTAGGCTTTGCTGTCTTGATGTTCATGCACATCATTCCTGTTAAGGTCTTTGGCGGGCTTGTGGCATTTGGAACAATAGTTTTAAGGCTCTTGAGCTTCAGCTTCATACCTGCCATGTTTACCTTTGTTAAAGAAGAAAAGATTGCTAAAATCTCTCATGCAGAAGACATCGGCATAAGCAAGGGCTCACAGTTTCTGAGAAAACTTGCTGGATTCGGCACGCATAAGCCAAAGATGACTGTTACTATCGGTCTTTTGCTTTTTGTAACTGCAATCTTCGGCATAACGAAAACAGTTGTCAATAACAATATGGTGGAGTGGTTCAAGAAGGATTCTGAGGTGCGCACTGCCGATAGGGTTATGAATCAGGCACTCGGAGGGACATCCCTCGGTTATGTTGTTGCAATCTCAGAGAAAGACGACTATATCAAAACCCCTGAGGCAATGCGTTACATAGAAAACCTTCAGAGGCATCTTGAAAAACTCCATGTTGTTGGAAAGACGACCTCTGTTTCAGATTATGTTAAACGAATCAACCGTGTCCTTCATGACGACGACCCGAGATACGACACCGTTCCTGAGACAAAAGAGACGATTGGCCAGTATCTATTCCTATTTTCGATGTCTGCAAAGCCCTCTGATCTGGATAATGTTGTAGACTATCCATTTCAGAAGGCAAATATATGGGTTCAGCTCAAGACATGGGATGCTCAGGCAATGAGGGATGTGATAAAGGCAGTAGAAGAATACAAAAAGTCGCATCCTGTCATTATGGAATTTAAGCCTTCAGGCATCGCCTATTTCAATCTCGTATGGAACAATGCGGTTCTTTTTGACATGCTCAAGGGCTTCATCATTGCACTTATTGTAGTTTTTGTCATCCTTGCCTTTAACTTCCGTTCGATAAAATGGGCGATTGTTGGCTACATGCCACTTCTTTTTACAATCCTTCTTATATATGGAGTTGTCGGCTTTATCGGTAAAGACTTTGACATGCCTATCTCTGTATTAAGCTGTCTATCGCTTGGCATGGCAGTGGACTTCGCTATACATTTTGTAAGCAGGCTCAGGCAGAGGCTGAATGAGGCATCAGGGGAATCTCTGAGCGATGCACTTCTTTGGACTGCCGCACGACCGGGCAAGGGGATTATGAGGAATGCTATTCTTTTTGCCGCCTCATTCGCTGTGATGCTTTTTGCCCCTCTTACGCCTTATATCACAGTAGGGGCATTCATCGTAAGTATGATGCTCTTCAGTGCATTAATGACGATAATCTATCTGCCAGCCCTGATTACATTGATGCAGAGTTGGCTTTTTAAAGGAGGTCTAAGATGAGAATCTTTTCATCGGTAATAGCGGTATTGGCAGTTCTATTCATATCTTCCAGTTCATTTGCCCTAAGCGCCGAAGAGATGATGAAAAAATCTCAGGCTGCATTCCTATATGCAGGGAAGGATTTCAAGGCTCGTGTGATGATGAAGCTCATAAGTAAAGGTGGTCAGGAAAGGACAAGGGAACTCACGATGCTCAGGAAAAACTACGGAGAGCCAGGCGAAGAGCAGAAATATTTCATGTACTTTTTTCAGCCTGCTGATGTCAAAGACATGACATTCATGGTCTACAAATATCCAAAGAAAGACGATGACAGGTGGCTTTTTGTGCCTTCGATTAATATGGTAAGAAGAATAGCCGCACAGGACAAACTCTCAAGCTTTGTGGGCTCTGACTTTACATACGAGGATATCTCAGGAAGGGATATAGAGGACGATACTCATGCACTTGTAAAGGAAGAAAAGCTTGGTGACAAGAACTGTTATGTAATAAAGAGCACTCCTAAGACTGCTGATGTGGATTATAGCTATAAGCTCTCATGGGTTGACAAGGCAAGCTACCTTCCTGTCAAGGAAGAATATTATGACAGAAAAGGAGAACTTTACAAGGTCTTCACTGCTGATGAGATAAAGGATATAAAGGGATTCCCAACGGTCACAAAAAGGACGATGAAGAACCTTCAGAGCGGACATACGACGACGGTCGCTTATTTGAAGGTGGACTATGACATTGGCATCGAGGACAGCCTTTTTTCGGAGAGATACCTGAGAAAGCCTCCTAAGAAATGGATTGAATGAATCCGCCATCTGAAAGCCCATCTGAGGAAACAGCGATAAATAATCTTTCCAAAGGAGCTGGGTTCGTATGCATGCTTGCAAGAAAGAACTATTAATCACTGTTTCGTTAATACTTCTAATGCTGAACACTGCATACGGAGGAGATGTCTCCATTCATGGCTTCATACAGGGAAACTACTCTGTTAATACGGACAGGGAAAATCCAGATGGAGGTGATTTCAAATGGGCAGAAGAAAGGGTGCAGTTAAAGCTCGATGTGGATAAGGAGCTGTTCAGGCTCTTCCTCAAGGCAGATGCCTTCTATGACCATATAGATGATGAAGCAGGTGTTGAGCTCAGAGAGGGGTATGCGGATTACACTGCCAGTAAATGGGACATTAGAGCAGGAAGACAGGTCATCACATGGGGTATTGGAGACATGCTTTTCATAAACGATGTCTTCCCTAAAGATTACGAGGCATTCTATTCAGGAAGACCCATAGAATATCTAAAGAAAGCCGTTGATGGAGTAAAATTAGGTCTTTATCCATCTGCTATGAACTTTGAATTAGTGCTAATCCCGTTTTTTGAGCCTAATACCTATCCGAGAGGAGAGAGGTTTCACTCCTCTTCGGACATTAAAGGCGATGAGCCAGCAGTAACCTTTGACAACACTGAGTTTAGCCTGAGGGCATATCGTAGCCTCAGTGGTTTTGACACATCGGTTTATATTTATAAGGGTTTTTTCAGGGCACCTTCTATGCAATCAGGAGGAGGATTTTTTTATCCTGAGCTCTCTGTATTTGGCGGAAGCATCGAAGGCTCTATAGGAGAAGGCATACTTGGGCTGGAGGCAGGATATTATGACTCAAAAGACGACAGGGCTGGAGCTAATCCATCCTTACCTAATTCCACAAGCAGGCTGATTACATCTTATAAAAGACAGCTTATGGAGGACTTTAACATTGGGCTTCAATTCTACATGGAGTATATGCACAGGTATTCGGAATATGAAAAAAACCTGCCCTTTAGTATGTCCAAGGAAGACAAACTCTATGAGCTTATAACAGTAAGGCTCACAAGGCTTCTCATGCACCAGAATCTGACACTTTCTCTTTTTACCTTTTATAGCCCCTCTGATGCCGACTGGATGCTTAACCCTGAAGTAAAATATAAATTTACCGATAACCTCGGGGCATCCTTAGGTGGAAATATCTTTGAAGGCAATATGAAGGGACGATGGGGAGGGCTTAAGAAAAACGACAATGCCTATTTCCAGATGAGATATGAATTTTAGGGGTCTGCTTTTAAGATATTATTCTGATTTGTTTAGAGTATAAGCAAATAATGAAAGACTTTTTTAATAGGTCACTATGAAATATCGCATAGGATACTCTCCAGAAACAGAAGGGCATTTACAGGCACTAACGAGGCGTCAGCAGGTGATTGTGTTGGACACCGTAGAAAAACAACTGCAATACCAGCCTGCTGTGGAGACCATGAACCGGAAACTCATGAGGCCAAATCCGATAGCTCCGTGGGAACTTCGTATCAGGAGCCTTAGAGTTTATTATGATGTTGATGAGGGCGAGTATGCTGTTTATATCTTGGCAGTTGGCGTCAAAGAAAGGAATAATGTTAAAATTGGAAAAGAGGTGATAAAACTATGAGGACTGTCGAAGCAGCAAAAGCTAAACCGCTTGCGGAGTACGCAGAAAAGGTAAAGAAAGAGCCATTAGTGGTTACTTCTGAAGGCAAGCCTGTAGCTGTTTTGGTAGGCATCAAGAATGCTGACATGGAGACTGTCTCTTTAAGCAATAATCCGCGATTTCTTGCCCTAATCGAGCGCTCGCGCACAAGGAGAAAATTGAAGGTTGGGATTTCCACGGAAGAAATGCGCCGCCGGCTGAAAATAGGCTCGTAAGATTATCTCTAACCTAAGAAGCCTCTCAGTTCCGTAGAGGGGTAAGGTTTTTTTAATCCTATCGGCAGATTTAGGTTTCCCTGATTATCTGAACTTATTCAGGTCATGGATTTTTGTTAATTTGGGGTTTCACCCCAAACCCTAGCCCTCTCCCGCAAGGGGAGAGGGAAATGAAAACCATAGTTCATTTTTTACTCGACAAATAGATTTCAATAGTTTATTATCTAACTATAGTTTATAGGGAAGGATAAATATGAAAAAGGATTACACATACCCCTCTTAATAGAAAGAGTAAAGCAAAAGTAAAGGAAAAGTAAACAAGTAAACATGGGAATCTTTAAAAGTCAATGGGTTATGAAGACACCCCCCCTCCCCAGTAAACTAAACTTAGGAAGGGAAAAGTAGAATGAACGCTTGAACACTCAAAAAGATGATAAAACTATTGAATTAAAAGAGAAAATCCCTGAAAACAGAGCTAAAGAATGAACATATAAAAAAAGGAGAGCGATACAAGACCTTTTGACAACTGTGTTGAGAGGTATTATACTCTTATCATGGAAAATCTCGATAAAACCTGAAAGGAGGCTTATATGGCAGTATTCGATGTCGTAAGAAAGGCATTGCTTGCAGGCGTTGGCGCACAAGAAAAGGTCAAGGACTTGATAGAAGAGTTCATAAAAAAAGGTGAGCTCAGTGAGTCTCAGGGCGCAAAGCTCGTGAAGGAATGGACATCTCAGGCAGAGAAAAGCACAACAGAGCTTAGCAAAAGCATCTCGGATGCAGTTACAAAGGCAATGGAAAAATTGAATCTTCCAAAAAAGGATGATATTGACAAGCTCTCCGAAAAGCTCACGACACTTTCAGAGAGGGTTAAAAAGATAGAAGAAAGGCAGTAGTTGAACTTCCATAGACTAACGAGAACATATAAGACGGCAAGAAGACTCCAACAGATAATCAATGTCTTTCTGAGGCATGGCTTTGGCAGGATTATAGACCAGATTCACTTAGGCAGGTATATACCTTTTAGAAAGAGGCTAAAGACATTTGGTCAGTGGCCTGTCCTGAAGGGACCCACTGTCCCCGAAAGACTGAGGATGGCATTTGCCGAATTAGGACCATCTTTTATAAAACTTGCCCAGCTTCTTTCGGCAAGGCCAGACCTGATTACAGCCCGATACGCAGATGAGTTCAAGAAGCTTCAGGACGAGGTTCCTCCGTTTTCAGAGGAAGAGGCAATAAGGATTATCTCAGAGGAGATTAAAATGCCAATCGAAGGTGTATTCTTGGATTTTCATCCTGTTCCTACAGCCGCGGCATCTATTGCGCAGGTGCATCATGCAACACTCCTTAATGGACAGAAGGTTGTGGTGAAGGTCCAGAGACCTGCCATCAAAGAACAACTCGAAACCGACATCAGCATGCTCACAACGCTTTCAAATATGATGGAGAAATATATTCCTGAAAGTAGGTTTTTTAATCCATCTGGAATAGTTCAGGAGTTTTCAAAAACAGTAAGAAGGGAATTAGATTTCAGGGAAGAGGCAAGAAACTGTAATCGTTTCAGGAGGAATTTCGAGAGTAACCCGGATATATGCATCCCGAAGGCATACACCGAGTTTCTAACAGAAAAGGTTTTAGTCCTCGAGAGGATAGAGGGCGTGAGGATTGACGATATAGCAGGCATAGAGGCATTATGCCTTGACAGAAAGAGGCTTGCCAAACTGGGTGTAGATGCTTATTTCAAGATGATATTAGAGGATGGCTTTTTCCATGCAGACCCTCATCCGGGAAACATCTTTGCCATGCCAGATGGCAGAATAGGCTTCATGGACTTTGGCATAGTTGGCAGGGTCTCGGATGAGCTGAAAGAAACAATGGCTCATACATTTCTTGCCCTTATAAACAAGGACTTCGATAAGCTGATAGACCAGTATATAGAGCTTGGATTGGTATCCGAGGATATAGATATAGATGTCTTCAGAAAGGAGTTTAAGGCAGACCTCACGGACTTCCTCGAGCCTATCTACGGAATGACACTCGGTGAGATTAACTTTAGCGAATACCTTGGCACTATAATACATCTTGCAATGAAGCACAATATGAAGATACCTTCTGACCTTCTGCTTATCAACAAGGCAATGCTCATACTGGAAAACCTTGGGGTTCAGCTTGACCCTGACTTTGACTTTATCTCTTCTGCCGAGCCTTATGCCTCTAAGCTTGCAAGAAAAAGACTAAGCCCATTAAGGCTATACCGCAATCTAAGCAAAAACATATCAGAGGCAGGCGAGTTTATTTTTCTTTTCCCAAAGCAGATGAAAAAGCTCACAAGGAAGCTCCTGAGGGACGACTTCCATATGAAGCTCACACATATAGGACTTGAGCAATTCATAAAGGACATGGACCGCTCTTCTAACAGGATTGCCTTTGCAATGATTATAAGCTCAATTATCGTCAGCTCTGCAATAATGCATGCAACTGGCGTTGGTCCAAAGATATACGGCATGTCCATATTAGGGTTTCTTGCATTTGGCTTTGCATCCTTCCTCGGCATATGGCTTATAATATCCATAATCAGGTCAGGCAGGCTCTGAGGCATGGCTAAGAAAGAAGCCCTAAAAAAACTTCCTTCTGTTGATGAGGTATTAAAAAGCCCCTATGGCGAGAAGTGGCTTAAGGCTTATCCGAGAAGGTTTGTCCTTGAATCGGTAAGAGAGCTCATCGACAGAAAAAGAAGGCTTATCCTTTCAGGCGAGACAGTCTCATCCTTAGATATGGAGACACTATCGCCTGAAATAAATTCCCTTATAGAGCAGTTATCCTCTTACAGCCTTATGCCCCTTATCAATGCAACAGGCATAGTCATACACACTAATTTAGGCAGGGCTATACTTTCTAAAAGTTCAATCCAGCATATTTTGGAAACTGCCTCAAGGTATTCAAACCTCGAATATGAGCTTAAAACAGGCAGTAGGGGAAAACGCTATAGCCACATAAAAAGACTTTTAAGAGACACAACTGGCGCAGAAGACGGAATTGTAGTAAACAACAATGCAGGCGCAGTTCTCGTTTGCCTTTCAAGCCTTGCAAAGGGTAAAGAGGTGATAGTCTCAAGAGGCGAGCTTGTGGAAATCGGAGGCTCCTTTAGAATCCCCGATGTCATGCAGGCAAGTAGTGCAGTCTTAAAGGAAGTAGGAACAACAAACAAAACCCATCTTTACGATTATGAAAATGCAGTAGGCAAAGACACAGCCCTCATACTCAAGGTGCATCAGTCAAACTATAGGATAACGGGCTTTACAGAGGATGTGCCCATAGAGGCACTTTCCCTGCTTGGGAAGAAACATGGATTACCTGTGATGTATGACATGGGAAGCGGATGTCTCATCGATTTAACGCCATACGGAATACAAGGAGAGCCGATTGTGGCAGATGCATTGTCAAAGGGTGCAGACATTGTGACATTTAGCGGAGATAAACTCCTCGGTGGGCCACAGGCAGGCATTATCGTTGGCAAGAAGGACTACATAGCGAGGATAGAGAAGAACCCACTTCTGAGGGCACTGAGAATAGACAAGCTTACTCTTTCTGCGCTTGAGGCAACGCTCATGGAATATATGGATGAGGATAAGGCAAAAAGGAACATCCCGTGCCTGAGGATGCTGATTGAGCCTCCTTCCTCCATAAAGGAAAGGGCAAAAAAGGTTTCAGGAATGCTCAAAAGATATATAAAGGATGCGGATATAGATGTCATGGAGGACTTCTCGCAAGCAGGCGGAGGTGCACTTCCCGAGGTTAATCTTAAGACATATGTGGTCTCGATAAGCACGAGAGTCCTTACACCAAACAAATTAGAAGAAAGACTAAGAAAATGTAATCCGCCTGTTATAGGAAGAATCAAGGAGAATGCACTTTTGCTCGATATGAGGACTGTAAATGGCTCTGAGATAAAACCACTCATCAGCTCTCTAAGGACTGCCTTGAGCCAAAGCTAACCTTATTTTTTTAGCTTATTCAAAAGCAATATCGAAATCTGGTAATTTGCTCCTTCTTCCCTTCTTACGGTCTGATAGAAGTCGCAGAGCTCGCAGTTTTTGTATTTCTGTGCAAATGAGCCTTGAACATCTCCACCACACCATGTGCCTGCCACAACCCAACATGCCCTTCCTGCGTTTTTTCCTCCATGAATGCCATTAAGCTTTGCCTCTGTAGTGGCAGGACAGATTCCATTTTGTTTTTCTCTTTTTCCACCCGGCTGTCTTCCACAACCCTTAAATTCCCAGCAGTTCCTCTTCATTTGTTACCTCCAGTTTTTCTCCCTGCCCTCTTATTATTTTATTTTGGGTCTTCGGAGATTATATTATATTTTATATCAACCTTTAAATTTTTTCTCATCAGAATGCAAATCCCATCTGGTGTAACTTCTCTCCCGGGAAGCTTATTGGATAGTGATTATCAAAACATGCTGTACAGTAATTTTCAGGGTTTGGCACAATGTCTTTGAGTCCACCGAGATTTAGATATGAAAGGGAATCCGCTGTAATGTATTTTTTTATCTCATCTATGGAGTGCGTGGTTGCAATTAGCTCCTGCCGTGTGGGAGTGTCTATGCCGTAAAAACATGGCCCTATATTAGGCGGAGAGCTGATTCTCATATGAACCTCTTTTGCTCCTCCTCCTTCTCTTAGCATTTTTACGATTTTCTTACTTGTCGTGCCCCTTACTATGGAGTCATCCACCACTATGACCCTTTTGCCCGAAAGAAGCTCTTTGACAGGGTTTAGTTTTATCTTCACGCCGAAATGCCTTATGCTCTGTCTGGGCTCTATGAATGTCCTTCCAATGTAGTGGCTTCTTATAAGTCCAAAATCGAAATGTATTCCGCTTTCCTCTGAAAACCCAATTGCCGCAGGCACTCCCGAGTCAGGCACTGGTATAACGATGTCTGCATCGACAGGGGATTCTTTTGCAAGAAGTCTTCCGAAGTTTTTCCTCAGCTGATTGACATTGTTTCCGCCAAAGATATAGCTGTCAGGACGGGAAAAATATATAAACTCAAATATGCAGAAAGCCCTTCTTGGGCTTGAAAGGGTTTTTATCGACCTTATGCCATTGTCGTTAATAATCAGCATCTCTCCTGGCTCTACATCCCTAAGGTATGTGCCTCCTATAAGGTCAAATGAGCATGTCTCCGAGGCAACTGCATATGTGCCATCGACCCGACCGATACAAAGAGGTCTTACGCCATAAGGGTCTCTGACTGCTATAATCTCCTTTTCCATTAAAAGGAGGAGGCTGTATGCACCACTTACAGCCTTGAGGGCATCTAATATTCTTTCGTATACATCTTCGTTTTTTGAGTGGGCTATAAGATGAATAATGACCTCGCTGTCTGATGTGGACTGAAATATTGCGCCATCTGCCTCTAACTTTTCCCTTAACTCCTTTGCATTGACGAGGTTGCCATTATGTGCGATAGCAAGCATTCCTAAGGCAAAGTTGGCAACTATTGGCTGGACATTCTTAAGAACGCTTGAGCCTGCTGTGGAATACCTGTTATGTCCGATGGCTATATTGCCTGGGAGGCGCTTGAGCCTCTTTTCGCTAAAAATGTCTGCCACTAATCCCATGCCTTTTTCAGTGTAAAGGTGTCTGCCGTCTGATGAAGATATTCCTGAGCCTTCTTGACCCCTGTGCTGAAGGGCATATAAGCCTAAATAGACAAGGTTTGCCGCCTCCTCGTGTCCATAGACACCGAAGATACCGCATTCCTCATGAAGTTTGTCTAATTCCATCTTCATTGCAAACAAGTGATGAGAGCATAATATTTTAACATAGATTCGGGTAATTGGTCGTGTCAACCATTTTCCGTATTTTACGCTACCCTATTCATATCTTAAGGCAACTATCGTGTCCTGAAAGGATGCCTTTCTTGCAGGATACACGCCAAAAAACACGCCCACTGCAAATGAAAATAAAAATGCAACCACAACCGACCACCATGTGAGATGTGCTGGAAGGAATTCCACGAAATAAGGGATTCCCAAAGACATCCCTCCTCCAAATATGATTCCGCATATACCACCTATGAGACTCAGTGCAACTGCCTCTATGAGAAACTGAAACAGTATATCCCTGTTCTTTGCACCCAATGCCTTTCTTATGCCAATCTCCCTTGTCCTCTCCCTCACCGAGACAAGCATTATGTTCATTATTCCGATTCCACCTACAATCAGAGATATTGCCGCAATGCCTGCAAGGACAGCAGTCATTATATTAAGTATCTTGCTCATAACGGCAATCATCTCGTCCTGACTCAGGATTGTAAAATCCTCCTTGCCTGCATGCCTTCTTATAAGCAGTCCCCTGATGTCCTCCTTAGCAGATGGAATCTGCTCTGCGTTTTTGACCTTCACCGTTATATTAAAGAGCCAGTCAGTGTCAAAGAGCTCTCTGGCAGAGCTGACCGGTATGAAGACAACATCGTCTACATCAAAGCCTAATGCAACCCCTTTTAGCTCCATAACTCCCACTATCCTGTATTTCGTATCCGTAAGCGTTACCTTTGCGCCAAGAGGGTTTTTGTCTCCCATGAGCTCTCTTTTTACTGTTCTTCCTAAAACCGCAACGCGCCTTGCATCATCCACATCGGATGCACTGATTGCCCTTCCAACGGCAATCCTCAAGTTTCTTATATTAAAATAAGCATCTCCAACGCCTACTACATAAGTGTCCCTGCTTTTGCCTTCATGTTTTATCTTTGATGTGCCGACAATAATAGGCACTGCGTAAAGTATATTTTGGGAGCGCTTCTCTATAAGGACGGCATCCTCGTATGTGAGTTTTCTTACGGCAGATGTGCCCATGTGCATTCCGCCTTCTCTGGATGTCTTTCCGGGCACAACGACAAGAATGTTAGAGCCAAGCTCCCCAAGCTCTTTCCGGATATATCTTCTTGCCCCCTCGCCTATTGCAACAAGAAGAATTACTGCCGACACTCCGATGACTACGCCAAGCATAGTGAGGGCAGACCTCACCTTGTTTGTATAAAGTGAGTCCTTTGCTGTCCTCAGTGTCTCAATAACATCCATTGTAACAGACCCCGTCTTTTAGGGTGATTACCCTTTCGGCAGTACTTGCAATGTCTTTTTCGTGTGTGACCATTATGATGGTCACACCCTCTTCCTTGAGCCTTGAGAATATATTCATAATCTCTACGCCCGAATGGCTGTCTAAGTTTCCAGTGGGCTCATCGGCAAGGATTACCGAAGGATTATTTATAAGTGCCCTCGCAATGGCAACCCTCTGCTGTTCGCCGCCTGAAAGCTCAGATGGCGTATGACCTGCCCTGTCAGAAAGACCAAGTTTTTCAAGGGTCTGGTAAGTCTTTTCCTGCCTTTCGTGTGAGGAGACCCCGCTATAAAGAAGCGGTAGCTCCACATTCTTCCATGCAGAAAATCTCGGAAGGAGATTGAAGCCCTGAAACACAAAGCCAATCTTTCTGTTTCTAATCTCTGCAAGCTCATTGTCGGTTTTGCCGCTTATATCGGTGCCTGAAAACAGATATAGCCCTGATGTGGGTCTGTCAAGACAGCCTATTATATGAAGGATGGTTGACTTGCCAGAGCCAGATGGTCCCATTATTGTAACGAACTCCCCTTCTTTGACCTCAAGGTCTATGCCCCTCAGCACCTCTATAGAAATCCTTGGAAGGGAATAGGATTTCTCAACTCTTTTGAGTTCAATGATCAGACTCACTGGTTTTTATCCTTACGCTGTCTTTTAGACCTGGGGTGTCAGGATTGATTAAAACCTCAGCGCCTTCTTTTATGCCTGAGATTATCTGAGTATATGTCCAGTTAAAAAGCCCTATCTTGACCTCCTTGAGTCTTGCCCTTGTGCCTTCTTTCACATAGAGATGTTTTTTCCCATCTTTTTCAACCACTGCCTGAGACGGAACTACAATGGCATCACCTGCCGTCGAGACAACTATCTCTATGTCTGCCGACATTCCGGGCTTCACCTGAATGTCTTTTCCCTTAAACCTGCTTCTTACTTCAAATGACCTTGTCTCTTGTTTTCCACCCAAAACCACAGGAGATATTGCATATAGCCTGCCAGAAAATGTTTTTTCTGGATAAGCATCCAGAGATATATGGACATCCTGACCTATTTTTACCTTTCCCACATCCGCCTCATCTATAAATGCCTCTATGTAAAACGAGTCTATTTTGGTAACAGTGGCAATGAGGGCTCCCTTTATAACAGTCTCGCCCAGCTTCACAGGTCGGGCCGACACAACACCTGAGATGGGCGATTTTATAAATGAGTATTTATAATTCAGCTCCGCAAGTGCCAGTTGATTGACCGCCTCTTTTATGGTTGCCTCCTGTGCCTTAATCTTGCCTTTCTTTGCATTAAGCCTGTCTTTTCCCGAAAGTGCAAAGTCGTAGTTTGCCTTTGAGACATCGTAATTCAACTCTGCGGAGTCAAGCTCGGTTTCCGAAACAAAGCCCTCTCCCTTAAGGTCTTTAAGCCTTTTAAGCCTTTTATTAGCCTCCTTGAGATTAGCCTCTGCCTTTTGAATGCCTGTCTCTACCTCTACCTTTAAAGCCTCAATCGCAGTCTTCATCTCCTCAAGCAGTGCCTTAGCTTTTTCATGTGATGCCTTGGCTATTTGAACTGAAAGATATGCCTCCTCAGAGTCAAGCTCTGCAATGGTTTCGCCTGCCTTTACAATGTCACCTTCCTCGACTAAGAGTCTTGAAATCCTTCCTATTCTCTGGGCAGTGACCTTTACCTCCATATCGGATTTTATGGTTCCTGTTGCAATGCCCGACACTGTAAGCTCGATAGACTGTCGGCTTGCTATCTGTGTCTTCACCTCGATAGATGTAAATCTCTTTTTTAAAGCAAAAAATAAAACTGCTGATACCAAAATTAGGATGAGCCAGAAGGATACCCTTTTATAAAATATCATCTTGTCTTTTCTACCTCGCCAACCATTGGGACAAAAGAAACTGGTCCCATCTGGGTAAGCTCTATCTCTGCCTTTTTCTTGGTTACAAGCGTAAGGGTCTGGTAATAAAGAGTGCTTCCAAGCGGAACAATGAGTCTTCCGCCTTCTTTAAGCTGTTTGATAAGAGGCGGAGGGATATGGTTTGCAGAGGCAGTTATGATTATGGCATCGAATGGTGCATACTCCTGCCAGCCAAAATATCCATCTGCATGTTTGACCTTGATGTTCCTGTAGCCCATCTCCTTAAGCCTCCTTTCAGCCTCCTCTGAAAGCCCCTTTCTTATCTCTATCGTATAGACCTCTTTGACGAGCTCGGCAAGCACTGCGGCTTGATACCCTGAGCCTGTCCCTATCTCGAGGACCCTGTCAGTTGGGCTAAGCATTAGTGCCTCTGTCATAAGTGCAACCACATATGGCTGCGATATTGTCTGACCCTCTCCTATAGGAAGCGGATAATCGCCATATGCCTTATCCATATAATGCCTCGGCACAAAGAGATGTCTTGGAATAGCTCTCATTGCCTTTAAAACCAGTTCATCTCTAATTCCCTTTGCCAATATGTCCTCCTCCACCATCTGCCTTCGCCTTTCGCTATAGATGTCACTAACCTCTGCCGAGGTCACAGAAAACAAAAGACATGCGGTAAGGAAAATAATATATCTAACCATATTTAATATTACAGCAAAAAACCTTAAAATGAACATAATAATTCATATCTATCGATACCGGTTGGATTGACTTTTATATAGAGGGTATTTTATAAAACACTTATGCGGGCGTAACTCAGTTGGTAGAGTGCCTGCTTCCCAAGCAGGTTGTCGCGGGTTCAAGTCCCGTCGCCCGCTCTTTCTGATATTTTTCCCTTGAAATATTTTATTAAAAATTTTAGAGTATAACCAGAATTATATTGGAATTATAATTTCAATAAAGGGAGGTCATTATGCCTGAGTTTAAAAGTCGTGAGGAATACGAGGAGTGGAAGGCTAAAAGGGCGGCAGAGGCTAAGGAGAAAATAGCAACAGGAGACATAAGGAAACCCAGTGTAGGACCTGTAGATACAAGTGAAAGTAAAGGAGAGACAAGAATGGGGATTAAAAAATTCTCACCTGTAATTTTCGGGATTATCATTATTTGTTTTTTCCTTCCGTTTATGCATCTTTCCTGTCAGGGGCAGAAGGTTGGCAAAAGCATTTCTGGTTTTCAGCTAATCACAGGCACAACCATAGACATGGACATGCCGGATATGAGCCAGATGATGCAGCAACAGCCAGGAGGCATGCCTGGGCAGGAGCCAACCGCGAAGGCTGGTCAGAAAGTAGAGATACAGCCATTTGCAATTGCGGCATTAGCAGTGGCAGTTTTAGGATTGGTCTTGAGCTTTCTTAGGGGCAATAAGAGTGCTATTGCACCTGCAATCTTAGGTGTAGTGGGATTGGTCATGATTCTGCTTTTAAAATCAAAGCTCGATGGCGATATCACAAAGGAAGCAAGCGGAATGGTTCGGGTGGAATATGAGTTTGGTTTCTGGATTACAGCTGCGTTTTTCCTCTTAGCCGCAGGTCTGAACATATTTGTTTTCCTTAAAAAAGAAGAGTAGGGCTGAGACACATCGTTATAGGAGTAGGAGGAAGCCAAAGCAAGGCAGGGAAGACAGAAGTTGCCTGTAACCTTTTAAAAAGGCTAAAAGGCTGGGCCGCTATAAAATACACTAAGACAAACCTTTATAGCTCTATCATAGATGACCCTGAGGTTCTGCGGCAGAAAGGCAAAGACACAGAAAGACTCCTTAGGGCAGGTGCCGAAGAGGTCCTATGGGTTTCATCCCCAAAAGAGGCTCTTAAAGAAATCCTTTCAATGGCAATAGATAGGCTTTCCCATCTTAAGGGCATTATCATCGAGGGCAATAGTGCGATTGAGGTTTTAATGCCTGATATTGTAATATTTGTATATAAAGGCGGATTTAAAAAATCTGCGGAAAACACCTTAAAGATGGCTGATGTTATTATAGGAGACAGAGGGCTCAAGCTAAAGGGAAAACCGGTGTTTTCTCCTGAGGACGAAGAAGGCTATATAAGCTTTATCATAGGACTTATAGATGGATACAAGGATAAAAGAGGTGCTTAAAGAGAAGTCATCCGAAGGCAGGATTAGCTGTGCCATGGCAAGGCAGATTGCAGAGACCTATAAGGTTTCTTACGGAGAGGTTGGAAGAGCCGCAGATGAGCTCAGGATAAAGATTACAGACTGCGAGCTTGGGTGCTTTTGATGGACACAGGCACCCTCTCATTTGAGCTTGCACTGACGCTTTATCTCGCCGCAGTACTTATAGGTATCATAGAGCTTTTCAAAAGCACAAAGACGACATCCCGTTTCATGCTTGTTATAGCAGGCTTTGGTTTCTTTAGCCACAGCATAAGCATCATCTACAGGTATGTCATCGCAGGGCACATACCAATATCGAATGCGCATGAGGCAACATCGTTTTTTTCATGGTGTATCGTTTTCATGTTTTTTATCATAGAATTCAGATACAGGATTGGCCTTCTGGGGTCTTTCATAATGCCGATTGTATTTGTCCTCATGCTTTCATCCTCCATGCTTCCAAGAGAGATTAAGGACCTGAGTCCTATGCTTCAGAGCAATTGGCTTGGAATACACACTGTGTTTGCGTTTTTAGGGAATGCCGCATTTGCCATGGCATTTGGCATCGGAGTCATGTATCTTGTGCAGGAGCGATTTGTAAGGTCAAAGCACATAGGGGACCTCTTCAGGAGGCTTCCATCTCTTCAGAGCCTCGATGAGATTAACTACAGGCTTATCACATGGGGATTCCCGCTTTTTACCTTAGCCATAATAACAGGCTCTTTGTGGGCAAACACTGCATGGGGCTCATACTGGAGATGGGACCCAAGGGAGGTCTGGTCACTCGTAACATGGCTCATCTATGCCACAATCCTCCATGCAAGGCTCCTCGCAGGCTGGAGAGGAAAAAGGGCCGCAATTCTTTCGATAATAGGCTTCCTTACGATACTCATTGCCTTCTTTGGCATAAAACTTCTTGAAAAGGGAAGGCATGTATTCCTATGAACATCCTTGTCGTTGGACTGAACCATAAGATTGCCGATGTCGAGGTAAGGGAAAAGCTTGCCTTTGAAGGTCCAAGGCTTCATGAGGGGCTCATGGGGTTGAAAGGGCTTCCGGGCTTTTTAGAGGCAGTGGTGCTTTCTACTTGTAACAGGGTTGAGATTTACACGAATGTATTGGACAAAGATGAAGCATCGGATGCCATTAAGGGATTCATATCGGAGTTTCACGGAATAAAAAGCCATCTCCTTGAGTCCGCACTTTATTTCCTGAGCGGAAAAGATGCAGTAAGGCATATCTTCAGGGTTGCCTCTTCTTTAGACTCTATGATTGTCGGCGAGCCCCAGATATTAGGTCAGCTTAAGGATGCATTCGAGTTTGCCCTACTTAAAAAGACAACAGGGGTGCTTCTTAATAAGCTCATGAAAAAGGCAATCTCCGTTGCAAAGAGGGTAAGAACAGAGACCAAGATTGCAGAGAATGCTGTCTCGATAAGTTTTGCGGGAGTGGAGCTCGCAAGAAAGATTTTTACGGATATCTCCGAAAAGTCGGTCATGCTTCTCGGAGCAGGCGAGATGGCAGAGCTTGCCGCAAGACATCTCGTCTCCTCTGGTGTCAGGGAGATTGTGGTTGCAAACAGGACTTTTGAGCGAGGGGTGGAGCTTGCTAAAGAATTCGGAGGCAGGGCAGTAAGGTTCAATGAGTTCCTTCATGAGATGAGGCACACAGACATAGTAATATGCTCCACAGGAGCACCAACATATGTTGTCACAAAGGCAGAGATGCATGCAGTCATGAAGGAAAGAAAACAAAAACCTGTATTCATAATAGACATATCGGTCCCAAGGAACATAGACCCTGAGATAAACAGGATGGAAAATGTATTCCTCTACGATGTGGATGACTTACAGGGCGTGATTGACACAAACATGCTCGAAAGGAAAAAAGAGGCTGAAAAGGCAGAAGGCATTATAGCAGAGGAAGTGGAGACATTCCTCAGATGGTTTGAGTCTCTGGATGCAGTGCCTGCAATCGTAGCCCTAAGAGAGATGGCAGAGGGCATAAAAAAGGAGGAGATAGAAAGGCTTCTTAATAGACTTCCTGAATTGGGAGAAAAAGAAAGAAAGGCAGTCGAATATATGGCAACTGCAATAGTCAATAAACTTATACACTCTCCGACAGTTGCCCTAAAAGAGGACTCGGAAGACAAAGAGTTTCTCATCGCAACCATAAAAAGGCTTTACGGCATAAACGGGCAGTGAAATCTAAAGTCATAATTGGCACACGCGGAAGCAAGCTTGCCCTATGGCAGTCAGAATGGGTGATGTCCAATCTTCAGAGACTTAACCCCAAGCTTCATGTTGTGCTTTTAAAAATAAAGACAACAGGGGATAAGATTCTGGATGTGCCTCTTTCAAAGGTTGGGGGCAAAGGGCTTTTTGTTAAAGAGATAGAAGAGGCACTACTAAAAGGCAAGGCTGACCTTGCGGTTCATAGCATGAAGGATGTCCCAACTGACCTGCCAGAGGGGCTTCACCTCAGTGCAGTCTTAGAAAGGGAAGACCCAAGAGATGCATTCATTGCAAAAAAAGGAATAAGCTCTTTTCAGAGCCTTCCTCATAATAGCCACATAGGCACATCGAGTCTCAGGCGCTCATGTCAGCTCCTTAGCTTGAGGCCTGATTTGGAGATAACCTCCTTAAGGGGTAATCTCGACACACGCTTAAGAAAGCTCGACGAAGGACGATTCGATGCAATAATCCTTGCACTGGCAGGCGTAAAAAGGCTCGGGTTTGAAAATGTAATTACAGAAATCCTTTCTCCAGAGATAAGCCTTCCTGCCATAGGACAGGGTGCGATAGGCATAGAATGCAGGGTAAAGGATGAATTCATAAACAGGCTACTGTCTTCGTTAAACCACACAGAGACAGCACTATGCGTTAAGGCAGAGAGGGCTATGCTCAGGAGGCTTGAAGGCGGCTGTCAGGTGCCAATAGCCGCACATGCAAGACTTCTAAAGAAAGAGCTTTTTATTCGAGGGCTTGTTGGAAGCATCTCAGGAGATATGATAATTAGGTCTGAGATAAAAGGAAGCCCTGAGGATGCAGATGCCTTAGGTATAAGGCTTGCCGAAGACCTCCTTACAAAGGGCGCAAGGGAGATATTAGATGAGGTCTATGGAAGAAAATATAGCCTGTAAACGGCGAGATTGCAAGTTGACTTATAGCTCCCTTCGATTGCTTTTTAAAAAGAGGAAATGGTATAAAATGTAGTGCCATGATAGATGGTGTTGTGATAAAACCTTTAAGAAAGATACCTGATGAGCGGGGCTGTATATATCACATGCTCAGGGCAGATGACCCTGAGTTTGAGAAGTTTGGCGAGATATATTTTTCCACAGTCTATCCCAATGTAATCAAAGGATGGCACATCCATAAGAGGATGACTCTAAACTATGCAGTCATACAGGGAATGATAAAACTTGTGCTTTACGATGAGCGAAAGGACTCGGCAACCAAAGGCGAACTTATGGAGCTTTTTATGGGAGAGGAAAACTATGTGCTTGTAAAAATCCCTCCAATGGTATGGAACGGAACAAAAGGCATAGGCATTAAGCCTGCGATTATTGCAAACTGTGCCACCCTTCCTCATGACCCTGAGGAGATTGAAAGGCTCGAGCCATTCGACAAAAGAATTCCCTATGACTGGAGCCTTAAACATCGCTGAGATTTAATTAACACATCATGCCTCTTGTAAGCGTCATAATGAACTGCTATAACAGCTCGAAGTATCTTCGGGAGGCGATTGACAGTATCTATAGCCAGACATTCACGGACTGGGAGATTATCTTCTACGATAACCTCTCGACAGACGAAAGCCCAGACATTGCAAAAAGCTATGACAGCAGGCTTAAATACTTCAGAGGCACGGAGTTTCTTCCACTTGGTGTAGCTCGGAACAAGGCATTCGAGAAGGCAAGCGGTAATTTCGTTTCATTTCTCGATTGCGATGATGTGTGGATGCCAGAGCACCTAAGCTCTCACCTTAATGCATTTCAAAAAGACACGATTGTCGTTTACGGCAATTTCCTGATAAGGGACATGGCATCCAATAAGGAGTATGTCCCTTTTGACCCTGAAGGGGAATTCCACTCAGGCAGTATCACAAGGCATCTATGTAAGAAAAACTTCATATGGCTTCAGTCTGCTTTGGTAAAAAGGGATGCCGTAGAGAAACTCGAGTATCCATTTGACCCTGTGATGCTTGCCGAAGAGGACTTTGACCTTATGCTCAGGCTTTCCGAGATAGGGGAATTCAGATATATACCTGAGCCAACATTTATTTATAGGATGCACGAAGGCAGTTGGACTTCCCTAAGAAGACATATCTTTGCACACGATGCCTCTTATCTTTTGGGGAAATACAAGGTAAGATTTCAAAAAGGCATGGTCAGGGACTTAGCAAGACAGTATCTTATGACAGTTCGTCTTGACCTAAGTGAGTCAGGCTTCAGGGTATTCCCATTTCTCAGACTCGGATTCAATCTAAGGCAGATAGGCATCTCGCTTTTATTTTTGCTTTTTCCGGGAAAAAATATATGGGCACTAAAGGCAAAACTGCGGAAACCCCTCAAAATCCTGAATTCCTTCTTGAGCCTTTTCAGAAAAGGAAAATGAGTTATATGTCAATAATAGTGGTAAATTAAGGTATGCATCTATTTAGATATAAAGGAAACGAGCTTTATGCAGAGGATGTTCCTGTAAAGACACTTGCGGACAGGTATGGAACTCCTTTATATGTCTATAGCTCAAACACCCTCCTCAGGCATTTAAATGCATATCAGGATGCATTCGATGGTTTTCCAAATATCATCTGTTTTGCCCTGAAGGCAAACTCAAATCTCTCGATACTCAGGCTTCTCGGGAAAAACGGCTCAGGCGCAGACATAGTCTCAGGAGGAGAGCTTTATAGGGCACTTAAGGCAGGCATCCCTGCCAAAAGGATAGTCTATGCAGGGGTCGGAAAGACAGAGGATGAGATAAGATACGCCATTGATGCAGGAATACTCATGTTTAATGTAGAGTCCTTCTCCGAACTTATGGAGATAGACAGGATTGCACGGGTGATGAAAAAAAAGGCTTGCATTGCCCTCAGGGTCAACCCTGATATAGACCCGGAAACGCATCCTTATATTGCAACAGGACTTAAGAGCCAGAAATTCGGCATACCAATAGAGGATGCGATTGAACACTACAAGTCTGCCGCAAGGCTCAAAGGCATTAACATTATAGGTATCCATAAGCATCTTGGCTCTCAGATAACAAAGGTCTCTCCTTTTGTCGAGGGGCTTAGAAGAACGCTTCTTCTTGTGGATAAGCTTGATGCATCGGGAATCGACATTCGTTACCTCGATATTGGTGGAGGGCTTGGTATTACCTATGACACCGAAACTCCACCTCATCCGAAAGAGCTTGCAAGGCATATAATCCCTCTTCTTAATGGAAGGCAGGGACTAACGCTCATAGTAGAGCCCGGCCGTTCTATTTCGGGTAACGCAGGAATCCTTGTCTCAAGAGCCCTATATATCAAAAAAACACAGGACAAGGAGTTTCTCATCGTGGATGCGGGAATGAACGACCTCATGAGGCCATCCCTCTATGGAGCTTATCACAGGATTATCCCTGTGATAAGGACAGGACGGCGTAATCGCATTCAGGACATAGTAGGACCTATATGCGAGTCAGGGGATTTCCTTGCAAAGGAAAGAGAGCTTCCGAGGATTCGTCCAGGAGAGCACATTGCAGTGATTGGTGCAGGTGCATACGGGTTTTCAATGAGTTCAAACTACAATTCAAGACCGCTTCCTGCCGAGGTCATGGTAAAAGGTAAAAGACACTTCCTCATTCGTAAAAGGCAGACATACGAAGACCTCATAGCAGGCGAAAGACTTCTGTGACGAGCATCGGATTTACAAAGATGCATGCCCTCGGAAATGACTTTATAGTGATAGATGTCAGGGAATCTATCCCAGAGGGCATTACCGAGCTTTCAAAAAGGCTCTGCCATAGACGGCTTGGCATTGGTGCTGACCAGCTCATTCTGCTTTTGAAATCCGATATCGGAGACCTGAGAATGAGGATATTCAATTCAGATGGTGGAGAGGTTGAGATGTGCGGAAACGGCATAAGGTGCCTTGCAAAATACATCTGGGACAGGGGGATTTCCGAAAAAGATACCCTTAATATAGAGACATTGGCAGGCATAATAAAGCCCTCTAAGGCAGGCAGTCTCGTCTCTGTGGATATGGGGGTCCCTATACTTGAAGGAAAAGACATACCTGTCAATATCTCTGGAAGGGTGATTGATTACCCATTGGAGATTCAAGATAGGCTGTTTAACATCACATGCGTCTCGATGGGAAATCCCCATGCAGTTATATTCGTTAAGTCGGTTTCAGGATTCCCTGTAAGCCATTATGGTCCCCTGATAGAGCGGCATCAGCTTTTCCCAAAAAGAACGAATGTAGAGTTCGTAGAGGTCCTCACGCCTACCCACATTAAGATGAGGGTATGGGAAAGGGGCTCAGGCGAGACCCCTGCCTGCGGAACAGGTGCATCGGCATCTGTTGTTGCAGGTATACTTAAAGGGCTTACAGAGAGAAATGTCAGGGTAGAGCTTCAATACGGAGACTTGTTCATAGAGTGGACATCCGAGAGTCCTGTCTATATGACAGGTCCTGCTGAAGAGGTCTTTGAAGGACAGATAGATATATAACATGCTTTGGTAGTCTAAAATCTTCTGTGTAAAATCTTCTGAAATCGTTGCCATCTCCTTTTTTTATAGGTTCAATTTGAATTCCCTAAGTGCTTGAATTATCTTCATTTTTATCGTTAGAGTGTTCAATCATGTTCAATTTGTTCAAATCAGCTCTGTTGTCATCCTTTACTTTCTCACCCTCGATGAGCCTTGCCTTGTCCATGAGTATTGCAGAGGCAATAACCTTGAAACACATCCTTTTTTTCTTTTGAGATTTTTTTATTCATATGTCGCACTATATCAGTAAAAGATGGAAGCAGTCAATATGAAATGTTTCACTTGAAATGTTTCACCTGAAATAGTTCACCTAAGACATTTCCACATTCGTCATTCCTGTGAAAACAAGAATCCAGCCCTTGTTACCTTTCCCTCTCTCCTTGCTCTGCCATTATACTGTTACCCATGTCCATAGGTTAATGTGTTACCTATGTTAGCAGGTTGCAACTCCGTTTCCCCTCCCCCTTGAGGGGGGAGGGCGAGGGTGGGGGTGATTGGACTTTTCTGTTCACCCTCTCCAAACCCCTCCCCTCAAGGGAGGGGATTTTTTTAGATACTCTGCAGATTGCTTGTGGGGATTACTAATTTTCCCCTCGACAGAAAAAAAGTAGTTTTAAGAAACAGTTTCGCTCCTGAGGAGCCTTTGTCATTCTGCACTTCTTGTCATTCTCCGGCTTGACCGGAGAATCCAAGTTTTCTTTAAAAGCAAAAGGGGATTACTCCTGCTCTGTGTTCCCCTTGACAGAGAAAGGATGCCTGCTTAAGATGATGTAACTGTCCCGATACTTCGGGATTTGTTTAAACTATTGAGAATTATACCCTTTTTCATATTTGCAAAATTCATTTTGGACTGCCAGATACCAGACTCTATCGGACAGGTAGAGGAGTTCAATAGGCTGTTAGAGATAGCAGGAATAACACTTGAAATTTCGGCAGAAAATAAGTAAAACTTAAGTGACCAAACAAATGTTGACTGCGACATCTATAAAACTTAATGACATTGACAAGCTTAACAGGGAAGCCGAACTACAATGGGCGACCAGAATTCAGATTGATAGCTCACTCACGCGCGCACTTGTGAGTTTTCAGGCTAATAAAGGCAAAGCGGTTTATCGTTGGTTCAAATACAAGGAAGCATTTTTTGCTGACCTCATTGAGCATTTGTTAAGGAGACATCGAATTACAAGTGGCATTGTGCTCGACCCATTTGCAGGCAGTGGGACGGCATTATTTGTAGCGGGTGGGCTTGGAATGAGTGCCGAAGGCGTTGAGTTACTTCCGATAGGCCGTACTATCATCAAGACGAGGCAGATCATTGAAGATGGGTTGGAAGATAAGGTTATCGAGCGGTTAGTCTCTTGGCGCGACACATGTCTTTGGCGTCAAATCACGATGGAGAAGCCTATTATTGAACTTCGTATTACTCGCGGTGCATATCCGGCAGAGACGCTTGGGGCGATAGGGCGTTTCCTCAAGGCGGCGGAACAAGAGGAAGAAAGAATAAAGGCTATCCTGCTATTTGCTTTGCTATGCGTTCTTGAGAATGTCAGCTACACACGAAAAGACGGGCAATATCTCCGATGGGACTACCGCGCCGGGCGACGCCAAGGAAAGAAGTTTTTCGACAAAGGCGAGATTTTGAGTTTCGACAGGGCCATAACATCTAAACTACATGAAATCGTTACCGATTTGCGTTCTGCTGAACTGCCTGAAGATTTATTTGCTACAACTCGCTCTAAGGCAGATGTCCGTCTTTACGGTGGCTCTTGCTTGGAAATCTTGCCTCATCTCTCAACCGAATCCTATGATTGCCTGATTACCTCACCGCCCTATTGTAATCGCTACGATTACACACGCACTTACGCTCTGGAACTCGCGCTACTTGGCGTTGATGAGGGAGAACTGCTCAAACTCAGGCAAGAAATGTTAAGTTGCACTGTTGAAAACCGAGCCAAAGACCTTCTGGTACTGAATCCAAAATGGAAACAAGCCATTCTTGCTGCTGACCAACAAACGCTACTGCAAAACATCCTCGAATACTTAGATTCGCAAAAGAATCTCGGCCTGCTCAACAATAATGGAATCCCTCGGATGGTGCGCGGCTACTTTTATGAGATGGCTTGCGTTATTTTTGAGTCAGCGAGAGTACTGAAGAGAGGAGCGCCACTCATCATGGTCAACGACAACGTGCGATACGCTGGAGCTAGTATAGCCGTAGACATCATTCTTTCGGAAATTGCCGAGCAGTTGGGTTTTAGGACAGAGCAGATTCTGGCACTTCCGAACGGCAAAGGAAACAGCAGCCAGCAAATGGGCGCGCATGGACGCGAAGCACTGCGCAAATGCGTATATGTCTGGCGAAAGGAATAACGAATGGCGAAGCCATATTTACAACACTTAAAATCCAGTAAGAGTCTTGAGACCAGCTATGAGGCAGTGCGAGCAGGTTTCGTTGCCCTTGCACTTGAAAAAAATCGACGTGCAACGCCGTTTGTCGCTCAGGCACGTGCTTTGAAGGCTGCCGCGAGCAAAGCCAAATCGGCCGATGATCTTCTAAAGATTCAAGAGATTCAACCTGCATTGCTGACGGCAGCTGGAGTATCGGACAAAGCGATAAACCATCTGCAAGATTCTGATAAGCATGAAGCCGTCGGTGGCCTTATCAAGAACTTTCTTGAACCAGCAGGCACTAATTTTGTCGAGGAACTTGTCTTTCGCTTCCTTCTAACTCGCGGCGACACCCTCGGCGATTCTATGCGAAATATCGGTGGCTTTATAGCGCAAAAGAAGATTACACGGGCTATTATTGCTTACTTAAAACTTACTGAACATAAATGTCAATGGCTTCCCAATAAAACCACCTCATGGACTGAGTTGCCGAAGGATGATGCCGATATTGAGTTGTCGTTAAGGGGTCTTAGCTGGAATACTGGCAATGGGCCGCGTACACTCTTTTATAATGTAACTGTTCCGCTTTTCAAAAACAATGTTGATTTGGTTCTCTTCAACTGTTCCGCCCAAGACCTGACGCGTGAAATCATCAAAACGCCTTCCGCTTACATCGCACTTGGAGAACTCAAAGGAGGCATTGACCCGGCAGGAGCGGATGAACATTGGAAAACGGCTCGCACTGCGCTCAACCGAATTCACGAGGCATTTTCAAAGAAGAAACTCAAACCGCATACCTTTTTCATCGGAGCGGCCATTGAAACCAAGATGGCCGCGGAGATTTGGGAAATGCTCACCCAATCTATTTTGGAGAACGCCGCGAACCTTACCGACGAAGATCAGATTGCTTCTATTTCACAATGGCTATGTTCTATCTGAGGTATATCTGGAAACTATACTCAACACGGCAGTTGAAGGAACGCCACTAATAGTGAGCATATTTAAAAACCCACCGATCCCCCCTTACCCCCTTTTCATGGGTGCATTCTTTTGGTTACTTTTCTTGGGCATGAAGAAAAGCAACTGGGGTTTGGGGTGAAACCCCAAATAAGAAATGAATTTACACAAAATAATTGATATTACCCCACATAATTTTTTCTTGACAATTCTGGTTTTGATCGGTAAAATTGTAAGTAAGTGCTAACAAACAAAACTTCTATGAAAAGAAAAGACACAAGACAGAGACTCATCGATGCAGGGCTTAAGCTTTTCTCGGAAAGGGGCTACCTCGGTGCCGTAACAAAGGACATTGCCAAAGAGGCAGGCATAGCAGAGGTTACGCTTTTCAGATATTTCCCTTCGAAGGAGAGCCTTCTCGAAGAGGTCATAAAGACATATTCTTTTCTTCCTGCCCTTAAAGGTCTTCTCAGAGAAATAGATGCCCTTCCATATAAGGATGCACTTACAAAGATTGCAGAAAGGTTTCTTAGCACCCTATCGGAAAGAAAAGAGCTCATCAGGATAATGCACTCCGAGATTCCAAAGTATCCATCTAAGACAAGGCAGATATACCATGGCTTGATTAATGAAACCTTCACTACCCTTGCCTCTTATTTCAGCGAGCAAGAGAAAAAGGGCGTCCTGAGACGGTTCGAGCCAAGATACGGAGCAAGGGCATTCCTCGGAATGTTCTTTTCCCTTTTTACCTCACAGGAGTTAATGCTGAGGAAAAAATTAAGCAAGCAGGAATCCAAAAAGATTATAGCGGAGCTTGTAGAGATATTTGCAAAGGGGACATTGAAATGAAAAAGGCAATCGGGTTTTTATGTCTATTTCTCTTTATTTATCAGGGCATCTCATCTGCTGAGGAGTATACCCTCAAGGACATTTTTTCACTTGCCCTTCAGCGCTCCGAGCAGATAAGGATTTCCGAGGAAGAATTCCGCATCTCAGAGGCAGGAAAGGATAAGGCATCTTCTTTTCTTATTCCAAAGCTCTCTTTATTCGGAGAACTCAGAAGATACAAAGAGGGGAAGGTCATACCCGGTGGTCAGATTCTTCAGCCTGAAACATCCTCGCTATGGGGGATAAGGCTTGACCAGTCCATTTCCATAGGAGGCAATGAGTTTATATCGCTGGGGATTTCTAAGGACAATATAGAGAAAAACCGTTATGAGATTTATCGCATCAAAGAGGAATATCTTTATGGTGTTGCGGTGCAATACTACAATGTGCTTAGTGCCGAAAGGGCATTGGAGATTGGCCAGTCAAATGTTGCCCGTCTAAAGAGTCACAGGGATGCTGCGGCTTTAAGACTCAAGGTGGGTGAGGTAACAAAGACAGTGCTACTAAGGGCAGAGGCAGAGCTCGAGGGCGCTTATTCGGACCTTGTGCGCATGCAAAACAACCTCGCCATTGCAAAGGTTACCTTAATCAGACTTGTGGGGGTAAATGAGGATTTTACCCTCAAGGAATCCGAGGATGAACTGGCAGAGACCCTGTCAATAGAGGCATTAAAAGAAATAGCATATGCCGAAAGGCCTGAGCTCAGAGGCATTATGATTCAGAATGAGATTGCCAAAAAGCAGGTCAGATATTCGAGAGGCTTTTTCTTACCCACCGTGTCGGTGGAGGCAGTCTTTACTCAAAGGGACGATGAACCTGAATCGGATTTGTTTATGGAGGAGAGTTTCTATGGAGGCATAAAGCTGAGTTTCCCATTTTTTGAGGGAGGACTAAGAAAGGCAGAGCTCAGGGAATCTCTGTCCAGACTGAGACAGGCAGAGCTTGCCATTTCAGACATTAAAAAGACTATCGAGGTCGAGGTTCAGAGTGCTTATTTAGATGTTATTGCAAATCAGGCAGTTATCGAAAAGCTCGATGCCCAACTGAATTATGCAAAGGAAAATTATGGGGCAGTCTCAAAACAATTTGACTACGGCTTGGCAACGAGCCTCGATGTAATGGATGCCAATAATCTTCTTACTACCACTGAAAAACAGCTATCCGATGAGAAGGCAACCTATAGGTTATCCCTGCTCAGGCTTAAAAAGGCAACTGGAACACTCGTTAAATCGGTGCTTGGAGAAAATAAAGGAGGAATTCAGTGAGTCCAACCGTTCAAAGGGGCATCTCGGTTTTGGTATCTATATTTGTGCTTTTGTTCGTAGGGGGCTGTAAGGAAAAAGAGGCACGAAAGCCCAAGGAAAAGGTTATTAGGGTAGAGGTTCGGGAAGTATCTAAAAAGGCACTGAAGCCATATATCGAGGCAGTCGGGACATTGGATGCCTACGATGAGGTGATTGTTAGTGCAGAGGCCGAGGGCATACTCAAATCCGTTAAAGTGAAGGAGGGCTCGCATGTCAGAAATGGCCAGCTCATTGCAGGTATTCAGGATGTGGAGTTTGACCTTGAGGTAAAACGGGGAGAGGCAAGCCTCAAGCAGGCTCAAGCAAGCCTACTTAATATCCAGCTTGAATACGAAAGAAAATCTGCCCTTATCAAAGACGAGCTTATTACGAAACAGCAGTTTGACGATGTCTCCACGCGCCTTGCCCTGGCACAGGCATAGGTTGACAGTGCAAAAGCCACGCTTCAGCTTCATCGGATTAATCCTTCTCATGGGACTTGTCAAGAAAAACGCAATACTCATCGTAGACTACACAAACACATTAAGGAGTCGTGGTATCAGCCGAAGAGAGGCAATACTTCAGGCAGGCCCTGTAAGGCTAAGGCCTATCCTTATGACCACATTTGCAATAGTATTCGGAATGCTTCCCATTGCACTTGGAGTTGGAGAGGGTGCTGAGACACGGGCTCCGATGGCAGTGGCAACCATAGGCGGGCTTCTTACCTCTTTATTTCTTACATTAGTTGTGGTGCCGGTTGCTTATGATTTATTAGATGAAATAAAGGAGCGAAATTCTTTATAATATTAAACTCTTCTGGAGGGGTGGCCGAGTGGTTGAAGGCGACGGTCTTGAAAATCGTTGTAGGGGCAACTCTACCGTGAGTTCGAATCTCACCCCCTCCGTTTTAATTAAGAATAAGTGATAAATATTAACGATATAATAGAGTCTATCAGAAATGGTAAAATTAGAATAACAGACCATGCTGATGAAGAAGCACAGGCTGACAATCTTTCTTTTAAGGAGATACTAAGCTCGGTGCAGATAGGTGAAATAATAGAGCAATATCCAAAAGATAAACCATATCCAAGCTGTTTGATTTTAGGAAGGAATCTTAGAAACGAGCCAATTCATAGTGTATGGGCTTATAATTCGGAAACCGAGGCAAGCGTTTTAATAACAGTATATCGTCCAGACCCACTGAGGTGGATGGAAGACTTCAAGACAAGGAGGAAACAATGAGACTTTTTAAAAAGTGCCCTCTCTGTGAAGGCGAGCTTGTAGATAAAGAGGTTGAAAAACTCCTTAAAGGTAATGGAAATACTGCTATTGTCAGAGTAAAAGCAGAAGCATGTATCCATTGTGGAGAAAGGCTATATTCTCCTGAAGTGGTGGAAAAGTTTGAGGTCATAAGAAAGAAACTCAAAGAAGGAAAAACAGAAGATTTCATTACAATTGGCAAAAGCTATCAGGTTGTTACAGATTAAACTGTGAATAAGTTCAGATACATATGAGACAAAATGCGTCAATTAAATCACCCTCCCCTAACCCCTCCCATCAAGGGAGGGGTCGATAAAGCAAATCGCATTTTTTCCTTACAGGACAGGTCTTTACTCCTTTTAATTACCCTCTCCCCTTGTGGGAGAGGGTCAGGGTGAGGGGGATATAACTTGTCTCATATGTGTTGAACCCATACAAACTGTTGGCAAAAGATTCAAAATAGTGTAAGTTATTATTGGTAATCAACTATGGGGAATATAGAGCGTTTCCTGACTAATATACAAATTCCGATATTATCGGGACGGTTTCCGTCTAATAACTGGTTATACGCATAAATGAGAATAATATAGAGGCATCAAATTGACAAAAGTAGAACAAGACCAACTTGCTAATAGATCTAATGATGAACAGGAAATAGCTGTTCATCTGAAAGAATACGAAATGCTTGCGGCATCAATAAGAACGGACATAGCACGTATAGACAAAATAATTGGAATTTATGCCATCGCTGTTTTTGGTATTATCGGTTTCTTTTTGAAAACTGCAAATTTCAATGAATTCATAAAGAACATTGATGAACAGACTGAATTGATCGGATTAGTTCTTGCTATTCCTATAATAAATGCGATCCTTTTAATTCATGCTGTTTCTTCTTTTCAAGTCATACTTGTTAAGGCTCGTTGTGCAACTTATGTAATTGGCGAGCGGTTATGCAGTCTTCTTCAGCGGGATGTTTTATTATTTGATAAAATTTATGATCTGGATAAGCAAGCTTGGCTCAACCAGAGAACTACCGTCGGCATATTTTACTGCCTTCTTTCTTCTGCCATTTCCCTTCTTATACTTTATCGGTATTCTTATGTATTACTGCTTTCACGGGGTATTTCCGTTTTTATACTATGGATTATAAGTTGCTTCACTGTTTCTTTATCTCTTTCTTTTCTTGCAAGACATCAATTTATCAATAAACATTTTGCAACTCTTCATAAGACACCAATTAGAGAGCCTTTTCTTTTAAAGCTTTGGATTCTTACAAGCTTATGTTTTATTGTTCTGTTTGGCTTATTTAGATTTTTTGGCTATAGGACATGTTGATCTGATATAAAAATGAAAAACAATGCCTAACAAAAAAATCAACCCGACTGGTGATAAGCCTGTTTTGGTTTTCAAAGGGCAGTTCACCATCGGGTTATTTATCTCGTTAGACAGAGATAATTATAAAGGAGGAAATTATGAAGCAAAATAAGGAAGAAGTAGATCACTATCACGTCTCTTCCAAAACTTGGGGAGGGATTAGATCTATTGATATTTATTTAGATCACAAGCTGAGAGAAGCGCGTATCATCGATAGTTATAATTCTGAGAATCGTATTACAATTTCAGCAGATGATTGGAATAAGTTAATCAGCCAAATAAAGAAAAACCAAATTGGTAAAATAGGAGCTTAGAGAGATGGTCAGCTTAGCCATTGCATCTGGAAGTTTTCTATTGGTCTCTATTGTGACGTTTCTTAACTTTTATCGGCAGTCACCAACCTTAAGTAAAAAGAGAGATGAGGGAATCAATCGTATACTTAAAAATCACATTATGCATAATCCGCCTTTAACAGCCTCAGGACTTTTGAATCTGCTTACAGATGAATTAGGTTTTCCACGCCTAAAACTTGTTTTGGCTGAGGTGGAGCCAAATGGTTTCAAGAAATCCATGATTTTCTTTGGAATCGCAACCCTTATTGCATTACTCTCAATTATTTTGCCAGAAAATATTTTGACAATTTTACCATATAAATGGATTCCCGGGGTCATATGGTCTCTTATCTTCTCAGTTGGAATATTCTTTTTTATAGACGATTCCAGATTCTATTATCATCTTTACAAGATGGAACGACTAATAGACAATAAATGAATAAGGATATATGATTGTCTAACGAATCACTCAAGCCGACCAGGAACAACGCTGGTTTGATTTTGGCAAAGGCTTGTGGCCGGGCGGCTTAGCTCATTGTTGAACCATAGTTTTTAGACAGGCTCTGTGTCTCTATTTATTTTCGATAGCTTGTCACAACCGTTTGATGTTAAAATAAAACTGTATGAGTCCTTCAATTTTTAGGGAAAGGGGATACAGATTTTATTTTCTTTCAAATGAAGAGGATAGAATCCATATCCATGTTACATGCGAGGACGGGGAGGCTAAGTTTTGGCTGGAACCCATAATATCATTAGCTATATCTCATGGGTTAAATCCAAGAAAGTTGAACGAAATTCAAAAAATCGTAGAGGAGCATAAAAATGAAATCATTAAAGCATGGCGAACACATTTCAGTAAGCGTTGAAAATATAACGCCTTTTGGTATCTGGCTGTATGTAAAAGAAAAAGAATATTTTCTAAGCTATAAGGACTATCCTTATTTTAAGGACCAGACATTGAGTTCCATACAAAATGTTCAATTACTTCATGGCTATCATTTGTATTGGCCTGAATTGGATGTTGACTTGGAAATTGACAATCTTGAAAATCCAGAAAAATACCCCCTAAAATTTGAATCAAAGAAACATCTAACGAGTCATTCAACGGGACGGCGAGTAGCCGCCCGTTAATTCAGGCGTTGAACCATAGTTTTTAGACAGGCTACACTTTCCATATTCTTGAGTATGACTTCTTGAAACAAACCCTTGCCCCTGCCTTCGATAAAAAAATCTTCAATGAGCTTGTAATCAAAATTCATGACAGGCCGCAAAGGACTAAATTATAGTTCCCTTTAACATCCCTGTAAAGGGCTTAACTGTTAAATTCCACAATAGCCGGGGCAGGCTTCTAAGACAAGAAGCAGTCCTGTTTTCGAATCTCACCCCGCCCCGAAAGAGCAGTTTTTATTCCTACAAATAAACTCTGTTGCAAAGCATCGTTCCGACAAAAACTGGTATAATAAAGCCATGATTAAAAACGCAAAGCTCCTTTCTGAATTTGAAGACAGGCTTCTAAGACAAGAAAGGCTCTCTTATAAAGAGGCATTGAAGCTCTTTGAGGCAATGTGGAAGGAGGCAGTGAGCTTTGGAGTCCTGCCTTTAAAAGACCCTATGGAAGACCTTGAGGCAGATATTGCACTTGCAAAGGTGTTAAATTCGTGTTTGAAAAACTCTTAGCAAAGGTAGCTTTTTCACTCAAAAGGCACAACATTCCCTATATGGTCATTGGTGGCCAGGCAGTTCTTCTTTATGGAGCACCGCGGCTTACAAAAGACATAGACATAACTCTCGGAGTCGGCATAGACAAACTCTCTGATGTGGTCAATACAGTCAAAGACGCGGGGCTGGAAATTCTTCCGAAAGATTCTGAAGGCTTTGTGAAAAAAACCTTTGTCCTGCCCACAAGGGATAGGAAAAGCAAAATGAGAGTGGATTTCATTTTTTCCTTTACCCCGTATGAAAGGCAGGCGATTTCAAGGGTAAGGGACATAGTCATTTCTGGCACTAAGATTAAATTTGCCTCTTTAGAGGATATTATCATCCATAAAGTCTTCTCATGCCGTGCAAGGGATTTAGAGGATGTCAGGTCAATGCTCATAAAAAACCCTGACTACGATATGGCTTATATAAAGAAATGGCTTGGAGAGTTTGATAAGCTATCAGAAGAGAAAAAGTTTACCAGCACTTTTAAGAATATACTTAAAACCCTGAAACATTGAGTCCGAATCTCACCCCCTCCGCCAGCATGCCTTTTTTTATAAAAAAGCCGGGGATGGGGGTTGAACCCACGACCTGCTGATTACGAATCAGCTGCTCTACCACTGAGCTACCCCGGCATGCACTAAAATATTTTATGCTATTTTCCTGTTTAACGACTCACTCTTCGGTCAGGCTCCACATGAACAACAATGTCAACAACTGAGGGAAACTCATCCTTAATCTTCTCCTCAACCGTAGTTGCTATATCATGGGCTTTATCCATGGGTAGCTCTGGCTCTACGAGTATATGAAGGTCGAGATAAACCGCATTTTGAGTACCCCTCGTCCTTATCCGATAGCATCCCTTTACCCCGGCAACCTTCATCACAGCCGCACTTATCGCCTCTGTATTTATGCAGATAGTATCCACAAGCACATCAGAGGCATTCTTAAGAATATCATAGCCGATCTTTCCTATGAAAAGGGTGATTACAAGCCCTGCAATAGTATCTGCAAAGGCATACCCCAGTCTTGTAAAGATAAGCCCCATAATTACTGCCAGCGAGGCAAGTATATCGCTTTTTGTGTGAAGGGCATCTGCTATGAGAAATGAGCTTTGAAGCTGTCTTCCCTTTCTCATCTCATATACCATAACGAATATGTTTATGAATAATGTCAGAAACATCACTATGAAGCTCGTATCCTCTGCAGTAGCCCTGTGTCCATCAAAAAACGAGTTATATGCCCTTCTAAAAATCTGAATGCATGTGGTGAATATCGCAAACGCTATGGCAATCGTAAAGAAGGTCTCGTATTTCTTATGCCCGTAAGGGTGCCTCTCATCGGGTGGATGGGATGCCACCCAGATGCCAACAAGCCCGATGACATTCGAGAACCCGTCAAACATGGAATGAAACCCATCCGAGAGCATTCCCACGGAGCCGCTTAAATAGCCATAGATTATCTTTGCAAAAGCCACCAGAAGGTTAAGCCCCAAGGTATAGATGAGAACCCTTCTTACCATCGAGGTGTTCCGGGCTGTATCTAAAATGGTATGCTCTGCCATTTCCTTTTGAACTCCATGAATCTATCTTCCTTTATAGAGTCCCTCATCTGTCTAAAGAACTCCATGTAAAAATAAAGATTATGTATAGTATTAAGCCTCATCGAAAGGATTTCCTTTGAAAGAAACATGTGCCTTAGATATGCCCTTGAGTAATTCCTGCATGTATAGCAGTCACAGTCAGGGTCAAGAGAAGAGCTGTCTTCTTTGTATTCTGTTCTTTTTATGCTTATCCTTCCCTCGGATGTAAAAAGCGTTCCATTTCTTGCATTTCTTGTAGGCATTACGCAGTCAAACATATCAAAGCCTGCCTCTACTGCATGGATGACATCCCTTAGCTCGCCTATACCCATAAGGTACCTCGGAGCTTCATATGGCAAAAGGGTCCCTGCATAGCTTATTATCTCATACATCTCATCTTTTGGCTCTCCAACAGAAACTCCTCCTACTGCATATCCATCAAAGCCAACTTCTGTAATCTCCTCTATGCTCTGTTTTCTAAGGTCTTTATACATGCCACCCTGAATGATTCCAAAAAGGGACGGATGGCTCTTATTGGTAATCCCCCTCTTATCCCCCTTTAGCAAAGGGGGATGTAGGGGGATTTGATTAGCAAAGGGGGATGTAGAGGGATTTTCTTCAACCGAGAAGAGCTTCTTATATGCCTCCTTAGACCTCTTTGCCCATTCTGTTGTGAGTCTGAGGGAGTTCAATGCATACTCATAAGAGACAGGATAAGGAGTGCACTCATCGAATGCCATGAATATATCGGAGCCTAAATCTGCCTGAATCTCCACTGCAAGCTCTGGGCTTATGAAATGCATTGAGCCGTCTATGTGGGATTTAAAACTAACGCCTTCCTCCTTTATATCTCTAAGCGCCGAAAGGCTATAGACCTGAAACCCACCGCTATCTGTAAGTATAGGTCTCTGCCAGTTCATGAATGAATGAAGACCGCCTAATCTTTTTATTGTCTCATTTCCGGGCCTTAAATAAAGGTGATAGGTATTTGAAAGAATTATCTCAACCCCAATGTCTTTAAGCTCCTCGGGGGTCATTGCCTTTACAGTGGCATTTGTCCCAACAGGCATGAATGAGGGGGTATGAATATCTCCCCTATGAGTCTTTATAATTCCGAGTCGGGGCCCAATGGTTTCTTTTGAAATCAGCTCAAACTTCATAATTAATTAGTATAATATGGATTATACTAAAAAAGGCGGAAGGCAGGTTTCTAATAGTTGTCTTTGAATTGAAAAAGGGTGTGTGAGTCCATCAAAAAGATAGATTGATAAGTAGGCTGTTCTTGGCAAGGTGGTTTTGCTTCTGAAACACTGCATCCGTATATTCGTATTCATACTGATCCGTTTGCCCCAAGCAGGATAGGGCTTACTGCTCAGTGGTTCTTTTAATTCATGCGGGAGTTCTTGAAAGGGACAAAAAAGAAAGTTTTGTTTATGGTTGCCACTTAATGTTTTCTTCCTTCAGAATAATCACATCAGGCTATTTCTGTTACCAACTCTGAAGCATGAGTGACTAACATTTCACGGGCGATACGAACTGCTTCTGCTATTGCCTCTTTTGTTAATACGCCGCGCCATTCATCAATAATCGCTTCCCAGACCATACCGCTTGCCACCTGTTCCAATATATCGGCAACCAGAATGCGAGTGCCGCGAAAAACAGGTTTGCCATGACAAATCTTAGGGTCAGCGATAATATACCGACCTAAACTTTTGGCTCTCATAAAGCTATCCTCCCATATACTATATATAATACTATATTATGACAAAATTGCGCCTAACCTTCAAGGCGGGGAAAAAGCCCGAAAGGTTTTGGATGTTAGTCTTTTGTTTTATGTTAATGGATTTCCATGATACTATATCATCACCTTTGGGAACGCACTGCCAGAGCATAGAGGCCATTGTACTGGGGGAATGTCTCATCGCATCTGTAAGCTCCCTCGCTGCCGCTTTGGAAATTGAAAATCCACGCTGATGATGAATCGTCTTTATATAACTCCGATGACCATGCCCGAATTCTCGCCCCTTTCCCCCATTCGCCCCCCTTATAAACAAGTTTGTCACCAACGCCACAGCCGGTTTTACCTGTCTCATATAATCCTCTGAGTTCAACTCGTGTCGGAAGCCTCCAACCTCCTCCGGCAAGGCTCAGGCTTTGAACATACTGATTCGCCTCATACCAATTCATATTTTCGCTGGATGCAGAAACCCATTCAAGTCTGGTTCTCGAATCGGTTACAACACCTTCATTAGAAACTTGAAATGGTGAGAACTTTAATACAATATGGTCGTTAAGCATCTTCGTCTCACCCGCAGGCCCGGTGTCTATCTCTTTTTTTGCATTATTACACTGTCCACCTTCGGGTAAAAGGTAATATGTGGATTTAGGATAGAGACCTTTAAATACAAATGTTCCATCGCCCTTAGTCTTAGTTTCAAACTTCTCATAACCCTTAAGAGTCTCTTCCTGTATAGCCACTACTTTTACGCCAGAGAGCGGATTGCCGTAGATGTCAACTACCTTCCCTTCAATGTTCGTTCCTTTTTTGCCCGCCTCGCAGGCAACACTTACAAAAACTAAAATCAAAGTAACTGAAAATAAAATCAATACCTTCTTTATGTTGTTTATCCTCCTTTCAATCCCCCTAAAACTACACCCTCCATTTTCTTTTCAGGCATTATCCTTCAACATTTTTATGATATGCCTTGCAAGATTTTCATTTTTTTTCAAGCTACTTCCAGTTCAGCAACCTTACGAACACAAGGGATTACACCGCTTGATAGTTCTTTATGCAAGTCTTTTAGATTTTCTTTCAGCTCATCTAATGTTTCGCCTTGTGTCATGTAGTCCGGATATTCTTCCAGATGCCCGAGCCACACATTGCTATCCTGCCAGTATACAAACTTTATGGTTTCCATAACCTTCTCCTTCATCGGTTCTTATTATCTATTTTATAATATTCTTTTTACAATAAAAAGTCAGTTCATTCCCTTCCGTGTCAAATTCTTGCCTTGCTCACGACGCTTACGATTACTCTGCTTTTTAGCGTCAACCTTCCGCCCCCAGTAAGAACCACAACCCTTTTTAGGGCCTGAATGCTCTGTCTTTTTTCCTTCGTATCCCATACCTTTTATTTCTTAATGACAACCAGCATGCCCTTAAAACTACACCTTCCAAAACACCCCTGTCAAGAGAAAATCACACACTCCTCGCTGTCACTTCCTTACACCTTTTAGGTTTATCCCTCGTTACTCCTGCCGCATGGACAGCCAGAGCCAATGCCCAAAACTTATCCGCCAAAAAATTAGAATAAGGCATGGCTTCCCTCTAATTGCTTAGAATAGGTTTTAGCTGAGCAGTTTCATTACATTTGAGACTGCCTCTTTTGCATCCTTTGCCTTTATGACGCCTTTTATATCCCATGTCTTTATCCCGATGACAGGCTTTCCCATCTGAAGGGCAAATGCAATCTCAGAGAGCGTTCCGTATTCTCCTCCTATTGCTATGACTGCATCTGCAGTGCGTGCTATGATTGCGTTTCTTGCAATGCCAATGCCAGTGGCAATGGGGATTGAGACGTATTCGTTTGCAGAGCCTTTGTGCTCCTGCGGAAGTATTCCAACTGTAATTCCTCCATGAGAGTGTGCACCTTTTGAGACAGCTCGCATAACTCCGCTTAAGCCTCCTGTAATCAGGATGAAGCCTTTTTTGGCGATAAGCCTTCCCAGTGCTTCTGCCTCCTTAAGAAGAGGCTTTCCCTCGTGTCTTCCACCTATGACTGCTATGAGATTTTTACTCATCATGCCCTGTCTGATGACCTTACTTCCTACACTTCATAGGAAACCTCCCTGAGAAGCATTGTAAATTTTACCATATGCCTATTACTACATTTCTGCCCTCGCAAGCACAACCACGGTTACCCTGCTTCCGCCTGCCTTAATCAGCTCCTTAGAGCACTCCTTTACAGTTGCACCTGTTGTCATAACATCATCCACAAGAAGAACCTCTTTGTCATCGAGCCTTCTTTTTACTCCGAATGCATCCTTAAGGTTCACTGCCCTCTCGCTTGCACTGAGTCCTATCTGTGGCAGGGTCCTTCTTTTTTTATAAAGCACATCCTGAAACAAGGGGATTTTCAATGCCTGTGAGAGTTCCTTTGCAATGAGAAGGCTCTGGTTAAATCCCCTTTCCTTGAGCCCATGGATTTCGAGCGGGACAGGGATGATGCAGTCTGCCTTTGGGATGTTTAGCCCACTAAGCAATCCTCCGAGAGGCTTTGAAAGCCTCCTGATGCCTGAAAACTTAAACAAACCGATTGCCTCTTTAAGTGTGCCTTTGTAAATGCCAAAGCTAATGACCTTTGAAAACACTGGACGCTCCTTTAGGCATTCACCGCAAGAGCCTGCCTGAGGAGCAGGAAGGGGCGTTGCACATGACCTACATGAGTTCCCTTCATAGGAGGACATTCCGTTCCAGCAGTCAATGCATATAGGTGAGTGTAGAAACCTATTAGAGTCTTTCCCGCACACAGGGCATTTTGACGGGTATATGAGATTTACTATGGCAGGGGCTAATTTATCTTTAAGCCACTTTTGCAGTTCCCGCACCTTGGACCCATATGGAGTTTTGCTTTTGGCACCTTATTTTTAGTCCCGCATGAAATACAGAACACTATCAGGAACTCTTGCTCACCCTGCTTGCCTGTCTGAGTCGTATCCGACAATGTGGATGCCTTGACAAAATTCATGTAGTTTGCATCTATATCTGTGAGCTCGATTCCCATTCCGTTTTTAACGATAACCGAGTCTGTCTTCACTATCTTTCTAACAATCCCTTTCAGTCGTGATGTCTTTCCGTCAGGTAGGTAAATCGTAATGTTAAGCGTACTGCCTGGTGCAAGTCCGTGGTGGGTTCTTATAAATATTCCTCTTTCGGAAAGGTCGGAAGATATGCCCCTGTAATTTTTCTCTCCCGAGGAGAACTCGACCTCAAGCCTTCTTGTGAATCTTTCAAAAGCCCTTTTGTCTTCCATCAGAATTGCTCTTTAATGGTGATTAGCTTTTCCCGCTCCTTGCCAGTAGATATCATATGGACATTTACCTTTAGCAGTTTCTCTATAGCCTTAATGTATTTCTGGGCTGAAGAAGGCAGTGTCTTGAACTCCCTTATACCTGCTGTGCTTTCTGACCATCCGCTCATGATTTCATAAACAGGCTCTGCGGATTCAAGCAAAGCTATCTCCTTTGGGAATTCCTCGACAACCCTTCCATTACACTTATATGAGGTGCATACCTTTATTGTCTCAAGCCCATCTAATATGTCAAGTTTTGTAATGGCAATGCCTGTAATGCCGTTAACCCTGATTGAGTGTCTGAGAGACACAATGTCAAGCCATCCGCATCTTCTCGGTCTTCCTGTTGTTGCACCGTACTCTCCGCCTTTTTCCCTAATTATATCACCTAAGGGCTCTTTTATCTCAGTAGGAAATGGGCCACTGCCAACCCTCGTTGTATATGCCTTTACAACACCCAAGACCTTGTTTATCTTTGTGGGGCCAACTCCAAGCCCTGTGCATACACCACCTGCGGACGAAGAGGAGGATGTAACATATGGGTATGAGCCATGGTCTACATCGAGCAGTGTGCCCTGTGCACCCTCAAACAAGACATTTCTGCCTTCATCTATTATTTTATTTATAACTATGTCTGTGTCTTCTATGTGGCTCGATAGCAGTTCTCCGCATTCCATGAACTGTCTGTATATCTCTTCGGAACTGCTAAGTTCAGTGCTACTGCCCAATGCCTTGAGAAGGATATCTACATACCTGAGATTCCTTTGGAGTTTTTCTCTGAAGACCTCCGGATAAAGGAGGTCTCCGACCCTTATGCCTGTTCTTGCCATTTTATCCACATAGGCAGGGCCAATGCCTCTTCCTGTTGTTCCAATCTTCTTAGAGCCCTTGAGGTTTTCGGATGCCTCCTCTATAGCCATATGATAGGGCATAATGAGATGTGCGGACTTGCTTAAAAGAAGGTTTCTTTTGACCTCTATGCCTTTTTCCCTGAGTCCTAAGATTTCCCTTAAAAGGTAGAAGGGGTCGACAACAGTGCCATTTCCAATGATGCAGAGCTTTCCTCTGTGCAGTATTCCCGATGGCACAAGATGAAGTATGAATTTTTCGTTTCCAATGACGACTGTGTGCCCTGCATTGTGGCCGCCCTGATAGCGTGCAACCACATCCGCCTTTTCCGTAAGAAAGTCAACTAACTTTCCCTTTCCCTCATCTCCCCACTGGGCACCAACTATAACTACCGTTGACATTAAAGGTAAACCTGCTTGACAGAGAGGATATTGGGAAGTCTTCTTATCTCTTCTAATTGCTCAGGGGTAACGGGGTTGTCTATGTTGACAACAGATATTGCCCTTCCGCCTACGGATTCCCTTCCAAAGTGCATCCTTGCTATGTTTATATTGTATTTCCCAAGCAGAGAGCCTATGTTTCCTATAACGCCTGGCTTGTCGTTATTGAACATGAAAAGCATGTTCCCTTCTGGGACAATCTCCACATGGAAGCCATCTATCCGAATTATTCGTGGGTCTTTTCTGCTAAATAGGGTGCCTGAGATGTAGGTTTCCCTTTCAGGGGCTTTTAGCCTTAGACAGAGCATACTCTGGTAGTCGCCTGCCTCTTTGCTTTTAGTCTCCTTGACCTCGATGCCACGGTCTTTTGCTATAAGTGGTGCATTGACAAAGTTCACTGTCTCCTCGAGGATAGGGGTAAGAATGCCTTTGAGTGCAGAAATCGTAATTGGTGCGGTGTTGAGCTCCATTGCCTCGCCCCTGTATTCTATTGTAACCTCTGTGATGCCTGCCTCGAATGTCTGTGAGGCAAAGCTTCCCATTTTCTCGGCAAGAAGAAGATAAGGCTGAAGCATTGGAATCTGCTCTTTTGGGATTGATGGGAAATTCACGGCATTTCTTATAATTCCGTGTATGAGATAGTCAACGACCTGCTCTGAGATGGCAAGGGCTACATTTTCCTGTGCCTCCTCTGTTGCGGCTCCAAGATGAGGGGTGCTGACAACATTTTCGAGGCTTACGAGGGAGTAGTCAACCAAAGGCTCTTTTTCAAAGACATCCACTGCGGCTCCAGCAACCTTGCCTGTTTTTAGGGCATCATACAGGTCTTTTTCATTAACTATTCCGCCCCTTGCACAGTTAATAATCATTATACCATCCTTCATCATCTTAATAGTCTCTTTATTTATAAGGTTTTTTGTCTCGGCTGTAAGAGGCGTGTGTATGGTAATGAAATCAGAGCGGCTGAAGACTTCTTCGATGCCTACCTTCTGAACCCCTATTGCCTTTGCCTTTTCCTCGCTAAGAAAAGGGTCAAAGGCTATTACATTCATCTGAAGAGCCTGTGCCCTTTTTGCAACCTGACCTCCTATATTTCCGATTCCAATAATACCCAGTGTTTTTCCGAAAAGCTCAACCCCAATGAATTTCTTTTTCTCCCACTTATGTGCTTTCATCAAGGCATCTGCCTGCGGGATTTGTCTTGCGAGGGCAAACATGAGGGCTATCGTGTGCTCGGCAGTCGTTATTGTGTTTCCCCCCGGGGTGTTCATGACAACTATGCCTTTTTTCGATGCAGAAGTCCTATCCACATTGTCCAGTCCTGAGCCTGCCCTTCCTATGACCTTGAGGTTTTCAGCATGCTCTATGACATCGGCAGTAACCTTTGTTGCGCTTCTTATAATAAGTCCATGATATTGACCAACGCATGCCTTAAGCTCCTCAGGGGTCATTCCGGGCTTCACATCGACCTCAAGCCCTGCCCTCCTCAGAATCTCGATGCCTCTCGGAGAAAGCTTATCGCTTACAAGAACCTTCATCTGTCCACCATCAGGACTTCCTCTGCTGCCGCCACACCCTGTCCCAGCTTGACAGGATAGCCCATTGCCTTAAGCACCATCTCTATGCCTGAGATTGCGGTTATGACATCGAATGTGTCAGCGTATCCAAGATGCGCAATTCTGAAGATTTTTCCTTTTGCCCTATCCTGACCTCCTGCGCCTGTAATGCCGTATTTGTCCCTAAGGTTTTTGTACATCGCCTGTGCATCTATGCCCTCGGGTGACTCGATTGCAGTAACGGAATTGCTTGGGCTTTCCTTTGCATAAAGCTTGAGTCTAAGAGCGACTATAGCCTTTCTTGTTGCATCGGCAAGCCTTCTATGCCTTTTGAAGATATTTTCAAGTCCTTCTTTTTGAAGAAGCTTTATTGCCTCATTAAGTGCTACAACGAGGGTTACGGGAGATGTAAAGTTAGTCTGATTCTTAACGAGGTTTTCCCTTTCTTTTTTGAGGTTAAAGTAAAACCTTGGGATGGTCGATGTCTCGTTTTTCTTCCATGCCTTTTCGCTTACGCTTATAAATGCCATTCCAGGGGGGGTCATGAGGCCCTTCTGAGAGCCTCCAACCATTACATCCACTCCCCACTCATCTGTTTTGAGGTCATGGGCAACGAGGGCCGATATTGCATCCACTATGAAAATCGTATCTCTATGCCTCGAAACTATCCTTGCAAGAGCCTCTATGTCATGGTAGATGCCTGTTGATGTCTCGCATGCCTGAACGAATACGCCTTTTATCTCTGGCTCTTCCTTAAGAGCCTTCTCAACATCCTCTGATTTCACTGCATAGCCCCACTCAACAATTATTTCCCTTACCTTCAGTCCGTAAGCCTGACATATCTTTGTCCACCTTTCGCCAAACTTTCCACTGTTTATCACTAAGACACTGTCTCCTGGGGAAAAGAAGTTATTCACAGCAGAGACCATCCCTCCTGTGCCTGAGGAGGAAAGGACAAGCACATCGTTTTTTGTCTGATAGAGCCATTTTAGTCCTTCCCTAACAGAGGCAAGCACAGGGATGAAATCCGAAGACCTGTGATGGATTATGGGAGCCGCCATGCTCAAAAGGACCTCTGGTGGAACAGGTGTTGGCCCTGGTGCAAGAAGATACCGTTTTAACATTATTCGCACCTCCAGTTTTCGCTTTTCCTTTAGAAAAAAGCAGAAGATTAAAATTACCATATAACCACATGTATGGTCAATACACGAAAAACCCTGTCCTACCAAAATAGGACATTTCTATTTTGGCTTGACCTGTCCAATTCGTGCCCTTGACTCTTCTGGAACAGGAATAATATAATCTATTCGGTTTCAGCATCCCGGAACACGGTGCGAATCCGTGGCGGACCCGCCGCTGTAATCGGCGAGGCTCCTCACTTAAGGCGAGAGCCGGCCACTGGTCGAATAGACCGGGAAGGCCGTGAGGAGCTGACGACCCGAGAGCCAGAAGACCTGCTGATGCCTTGTATCGGGAATCTGATGGCAAAGGGTTCCGACAGACTTTTGAAGTCTGTCAGAACCCTTTTTTATTGATTTAAAAACAAAAGAGGAGGCAGAAATGAAAGACAAGAAGAAGACCGAGAAAGAGAGCGGGAAAAAGGACGTAATCGCCTACCGTAAGGCCTGCAAGGCCGAGGGGACCGGACTTTCCCACTACATCCTCATGGACAGAAAAAAGAAG
>JACQZC010000085.1 GCA_016207905.1 Nitrospirota bacterium
ACTGATGAGGGGTGTTGTGAAATTGGTGATGTGACACTTGCGAGTGATTGGGTAGCACCGAAGATGCCACCAGGGCAGCCAAGTGTCGGAAATACACAGGCAGAGGTAAGAGTTTCTCTTACAAGACCCGCGCCGGCTGGAGGCTGCATTGTGGATTTAAAGGTTGACATACCCGACCCTAAGTCAGGCGGGCATGACCATGGCCTGATAAATGATGGAAGACCCAAAGGTAGTATAAGCCCGACAAATGTTTCTTTCTCATCGGGTGAGACAGAGAAAACTGCGACTTATACCAGCTCAGAAGTTTCAGGGACAGAGGAGATAATATTGACTGTTAGGGGAACAGAAAAGGAAATAAAGAAGTATATAGATGTGAAGGTGAAAGGGCTTGTAGAAATGCTTGCTACCTATTGGGGGTATTGGAATCTCGTTGGCGTGCCTTTTTTCGAGCCGGCAGTGCAGTCGTTACATTTTTCAAACCATTTTGCGAGGCCTGACGTGGTAGACAATATGAAAAACATAGCCTACTTATATTACATATTGACAGGTGAAGCTCTTGATATTAACGATATGAGCCTCATATGGGGAGGGCTTTTCGATGCAGGGAACAACTGGTTAACGACCCCTGGCCACATTACCCATAGGTTAGGAACGGATGTGGATGTGAGGAGCAGGGATATGGATGCTAAAGAGAAGAGAAGATTTAATCGCATTGTTTGCGAGAATCATGGCTATCCCCTTTTACACGGCAAGCCCCAGCATTGGCATCTGTATTTCCGATTATATAAAACTAAGGATATGATTTTATGCGCGGAGGAATAATATGAAAACAAAACTACCGATAATAGCCCTGTTGGTGGGTTCGTTGTGGTCGGTCGGAGTTACGGCAGGTAATGAGGAATTGGTCAAGGGTTGGTACGACCCTCAAAACGACTGGTTCGTAATGGAGTGGGTGACACTACGCGGAGAAAAGGTATCTGGCATATATGACCCGCCGAACAAAGTTATGCCTGTCATCAAAGCGATGGCTGCATATGACTCAGCACGAAAAGATTATTCATACGAATACGAAATATCTAATTTGGGAGGGAAGCAGCCCCTTTATATACCAATAATTGAATACCGCACAAGCATCTATGATTATGCTGCGCCTTCAAAGGAATGGTATATTTCGGCCAATTATAGAAAACAGAATGAAATACATTGGGCAAAGACTCACGGTGAACCGCCCGGTATTCCTGTGGGAGCGACCGAGAGAGGCTTTTCCTTTAAAAGCGCGGGGCCTCCGGCAATACTAAACTCCGCCTTTCTTGGAGAAAGGAGGGTGGAATATTACGGCCCCAGCTTGGAGGATGCATCCAATGAAGTGAATGATGCCTATGAAGAAGTCCTGAGCGGTTTAAAAAAACAATACCCGGAGAAATTTAAAAAAATTGTACTGAAAACCGTAGCCCCCGGGCCTGTTCCCTCTGACTTCAACCCCCTTTCATTCCTTGACTACATCATCTCCATGAAGCATGAGGCATCCTCTTTGGGCTGGATAACGAACAAGGGCATAGAGATGAGTCTTGACCAGAAACTGGAAGCCGCAAGGAAAAAGCTTTCCGCAGGAGACACAAAGACTGCTAAGAATATTTTAAATGCTCTAATTAATGAGATAGAGGCACAGGGGTGTGAAACATATGAGGGATGCCTAAAGGGCAAACACCTCACCCCAGAGGCATATGCCTTGCTAAAGTATAATGTCCTTTATTTGATAGAAAGACTATAAAGATTTGTTAGTAAATAAAAACCATAAGGAGCTGAGATGGAGGCTATAAAGAAAGAACATGAACTCATAGTATCCGTAAGCCCTCATATTAAAAGCGGAGAGACCGTCTCGAAGATTATGTGGGCAGTGAATATCTCTCTTTTGCCTGCCCTTGTTGCAGGGCTTTATTTCTTTGGGCCAAAGGCACTTTATGTCACTTTAATCTCAACCGTAACGGCAGTTGTCTCTGAATGGGCTGTCGAAAAGATGGCGGGCAGAGAGATAACCATAAGAGATGGCAGTGCAGTTCTCACAGGGCTTCTTTTAGGAATGAACCTTCCTGCTGGAGCGCCTTTTTACATACCAATAATCGGCTCATTCGTGGCAGTGGCTGTAACAAAACAGCTTTTTGGCGGTCTTGGCTTTAACATATTCAATCCAGCCCTCATAGGAAGGGCATTCGTGCTTATTACATGGCCAAGGGCAATGACCACATGGATTGAGCCAACTGCCCGGTTCGTTGCAATGGATGCAAAGACAACTGCAACACCTCTGGGAATCCTCAAAGAAGAAGGACTTGGAAGGCTCATTACGGAATTCGGCACAAAGGCTGACCTCTATAGCAACCTTGTTTTTGGACAGCGTGCAGGCTCTCTGGGCGAGACATCCGTTATAGCACTTCTTATTGGAGCGGCTTTTCTTCTTTATAAAAGGTATATAACATGGCATATTCCTTTTTCTTTCCTTGCAACAGTAGCAGTCATGGCATGGGCATTTGGAGGAAAAAACCCAGAGACAGACAAATTCATGCTCTTTGCAGGCGACCCCCTACTACATCTCCTAAGTGGTGGTCTTATGCTGGGGGCATTCTTTATGGCAACTGACTATGTAACTGTGCCAACTGTCAGAAAGGGTCAGATTATCTTTGGGATTGGGTGTGGAGCAATAACAATGCTCATCCGTCTTAAGGGAGGGTATCCAGAGGGCGTAATGTTTGCAATACTCCTTATGAACTGCTTTACACCTCTCATAGATAGAAGCTTGAAGGCAGTTCCGTTTGGCAAGAGGAAGGAGGAGAAGAAATGACAACTAAAGACATGATAAAAATCACTATTAATCTTGCAGTCATATACATTATAGGAGGGCTTTTGCTTGCAGGAGTTTACGCAAAAACCTCACCTGTCATCTATCAGAAAAACGAGGAGGAAAAACAGGCCGCACTTAAGGAGATGATGCCTGATGCAGGAAGCATCCTGAATGCAGGAGAGTGGCAGCCCCTTCACAAGCATGCTAACTTCTATGAGGCAAAAAGCGGAGATGAAACCACAGGGTATGTTGCCGAGACCTTTGGCAAGGGATATTCAAGCTACATACATGTCTTTGTGGCAACGGACAAAAACCTTGTTATAAAGAAGATTAAAATCTTAGGGCATGCAGAGACCCCGGGCTTAGGAGATGAGATAGAAAAGGATTATTTCCTTAAGCAGTTCGATGGCAAAGACTTAGACCACCTTGAGGTTGTTAAGACAGAGACACCTGACAAGATACAGGCAATCACAGGTGCAACAATCTCAAGCAGGGCTGTAACAAATGGAGTAAAGGATGCAGTCACGATGCTTAAGGAAAAGGCAGAAGGCAATGCACCTGAGGAGGAGAAAACTCACGGGAAGGGGGTAGAATGAACCACCACGAAGCAGAAAAGCATAATTACTGGCATCTTGTTAGGGATGGGCTATTTAAGGAAAATACCATATTCAGGCTTGCCATAAGCCTCTGCCCTGCAATAGCAGTCACAAACAGCCTCAAAAACGGCTTTTGGATGGGTATTGCTGTGCTTTTTGTGCAGGTGATGGTCAATATAACGGTGTCTTCCATCAAGGGCTTCATCAACCCAAAAATCAGAATCCCCATATTCATGCTCATAATCTCAGGCTGGGTCTCTGTCACAGACATGGCAATGGCAGCATTTGTTCGGGATACATACAAGGATGTGGGCCTTTATATACAGCTTATCGTTGCCTTTGCCTCAATCCTTGCAATGGCAGAGATGTTTGCAAGCAAACAAAAGGTAGTGCCATCTATATTTAATGGCATAGGCTCGGGTGTTGGCTTCATGTTTGCACTCATTACAATCAGTTTCTTTAGAGAGCTTCTTGGAAGGGGCACCCTTCTTGAGGGCACAAGGTGGATAATTGAGGTAACTCCCTTCAAACCCCTCCTGATAATGCTTCTTCCAACAGGAGGATTTTTTGCAGTCGGCATACTTATGGGGTTTTTTAACTGGGTAGATATGAGGTTTTATGGTGGAAAGGGCGCTGGAGGCGCAGGAGGGCATTAGGGGCTATTGATGACAGTAGCAAAACAGATTTTATTAATATTAGGCATACTCATTATTTCTTTAGTAGATGCTGGTTCTTCTTTAGCTCAATCAGAATTTATAGTATTCAGCAAGCAATACGATAAGCCTAAAGGCAAGCCTGTTACCTACATAGATACCTTTAAGGCATATTATGGTGCTTACCAGCTCTGGGTTCAAAGCGGGCAGGATGGTCTTAACGAGGTAAAGAATGTCTCTGTTAGCATTAATGGTGTAGAGGTATTAGACTCCAGAGACCTGAGAAAGAGCAATCCATCTATAAAGCCAATAAACCTTCAATCAAACAATACAATCAAAGTAGTCTTGAAAGGGCAAGGTGGAAACTTCATTAAAGTAAGAATAGCAACACTACCGCTAAACATCACTGTCCTTTCACCATCTGCAGGAGAGACAATATCAAGCATGAAGGTAATAGTAACTGGGACAATAGAAAATTTCGTAGGCGAGTTAGGGGTAACTGTAAATGGAATAGTGGCAGATGTTTATGGCAATCAGTTTGTTGTTAGCAATGTGCCATTAGTTGAAGGAGTAAATACAATCACTGTTACAGTAAAGGATGCACTAAGAACTGCTACAAGCTCTATAACAGTTAATGCAGTAATACCAAGTAGTTATATAGAGTTATCTTCAAACATTGAATCAGGCATTGCGCCTCTTACAGCCTATTTCTCAGCCTCCATCTCAAACCTCACTCCTTCGTCATATCAAATGGATTTTGAAGGAGATGGGATTGTTGACTGGACAGGAGCTTCTTTTGAGGATATAAGCCATACATATATCTTAGAAGGGATTTTTTATCCAACAGTAGTAGTCATAGACAGTCAAGGCAATAGCTATTGGGATGTGATTGCAATCACTGTGCTTTCAAAGGCAGAGATGGATGCTTTGCTTAAAGGGAAGTGGGAGGGGATGAGGAGTGAGTTGGCAGAAGGGGATGTATAAGCTATTTTATCTATTTTGTAAAAGACAAAGACGGAATTTGGAGGATTAGAGATTTTTAAGGTGTCTAAGGGATGAAGAAGTTCTACTTGGCTTTGATTTTTGTTTTAGCGATTGCATCCGAGGGATTGTGCGGTGGGTGGATTTACTATACGGATGGTCCCTATAAAGGTAAAGTAGTTGATTTGGAAACAGGAAAGCCTATAGAAGGTGCTGTAGTAGCTGGGGTATGGGAGCTTGCACTTTATGGAAGCCCTCAAGGTCCAATACCACGCTTTTGCGATGCGAAGGAGACACTAACAGACAAAAACGGTGGATTCACCGTGCCAAAGGCTTCATGCTTTCACCTCTGGCCCTTTACGAAGCTGGGCTGGCCTCAATTCGTGGTCTTTAAACCGGGGTATCTTGGTTATCCGCCTATTGGGGCAGCAATGGAAGAAAGATTATCCCGAATGCCTGATTTTACTGGAGAAGAATTCAGGGATAAGAAGCATTATTACGTTATAAAGCTGGGAAGACCAAAGATAAAAGAAGAAAGAGCGTTGACACAAAGCAATGCACAACCACATCCCTTCGAAGCATATAGGAAGTTACCTACTTTATTAAAGTTACTAAATGAGGAAAGGAAAAATCTCGGACTACTAGGAGAAATAGAACCGTGATAAAACTGAAAAACAAAATTTGCACATGCATTAGTCTTTTAGTGATATTTCTGCAGTGTAATCAACTGGATGCTTTTTCTACCGATGTCCACATAAAAATCACTGAAAAGGTAATAGAGCAAAAGCTTGATAGTTATAATAGTTATCTTAAAAACATAGGATTAACTGGTGGGATAAAGGAGATTATCAATAAAAAAGAAGTCAGAGAGTGGATTAAAGAAGGCAGTATAAAGGAGGACTATACCGTTGACATTCTTACGAGCCATTTTTACAATCCACTTACAAACAAGGGCTTAACGGAGTTTGGAGTCACAATCGGGGAATCCGCCTATGAGAGGGCGAATTTCCTATGGCAAGATGCAAGAGGCAGTTTCTATTCAGGGCTTATTTCAACAACAAAAGGTGACAGAGAAAAATCCCTTTCAATCGCATTTGAGACATTGGGAAGGATTATGCACCTTGTTCAGGACATGGCTGTGCCAGCACATACGAGAGATGATATGCATGTAGCAGACCCATTTGAAGGATATATAAGTAATAGAGTGGGAAGTTTAAACTATACATTAGTCCCCTTTCAACATCAAAATCTTTCAATAAGCCCTTATGCACCTAAACAGTTCTGGGACACTGAGTTTTATAATGGAAGCATAGCATACGATAGCACATCCATCGGGCTTTCAGAATACACCAATGCAAACTTTTTCAGTAAAGATACTATTTTCAAAGAAGACTTTTTCCCACATCCAAGAAGGCAGGATACCAACTTCAGCGACTTTGAGTATTTGCCGATTATCAAAATAACCACTCCAGATAATATAGAGCATAATACATTTTATATTTCAGGCTATGGCAAAAAACATCTTGTGGCATTAAAGTATTTCTCAGCAGAATTATTGGTATTGCCGATTCCACTTGTATATAAAAAGACATTATTTCTGGATAACAGGTGCCATGAGGAATATGCCCAGCATTTAGTTCCCCGCGCCGTTGGCTACTCAGCAGGACTGCTAAATTATTTCTTTAGAGGTGAGATTGATATGAAGCGTGCTCCTAACCCAGGCTGGTATATTATCAAAAACCTCACATCTGAGCCAATGAGCGGAACATTTGAACTTTATTATGACGACATAAACAATGAAAGACACAAGATAGCCAATTGGACTCTTAATATTCCCGCATATGGAAGCGAAAGTGTTTCATTTCAGCCACCCTCTGCACCAGAGCCCAAGGCCGAGGGAGAATACATCCTCGTATTTAGTGGGACTATGGGAGAAGAACAGGGTGCTATAGTAGGAAAGAAAGTATTAATTGGCTGTGAGCCTACCATTACCATAGTAAACGAGGACGGAACCCAAGCAAAGGACACAATTCTAAGGAATCAAAGTAATGATTATAAGGTTACTGGATGCCTTGGCACTGTGGAGTGGTCTGTCTCAGGCACAGGCGGGAGTATAACACAGAACGGAGTGCTTACTGCGGGTTCAAATGCCTGTGGGGCGTTAGGTATAACTGCAACCTGTCCTGCTTGTGGAACATCCGATACGCAGGATGTGAGAGTTACGGATGCAGGAAAATTTATCCTTGTTGACGCATGCACCTGCACGAACCCTTACAATGAATGTTACCCAGTTACTTCATGTGAGGTCTATAGAGGAAAATACAGATATAAAGTTGTATGGCATTGTTATTATTTGCCTTTTTACAGTTGTCCATCTGGTTGTACAGCTTTTTGCACAATTCCTACTTGCATCATGGCTGGCGAAGAATGTGGTGGAGCGGTGTATCCAAATTGGGGAAAAAGGATATATGAAACACGCACATACGAATGGAAGTGTCCATGAACAAAAACCATAGTTACTGAATGAATTTAATACTTAGAATATAGTAAAATATTTAAGGAGGTATTATGGAATTCGGAAGACTTTTAGAGCTTATAATAGCCGCATCCCTTATAAACAACTTTGTCTTTACGAGGTTTCTTGGGCTATGTATATTCTTTGGGGTCTCAAAGAAGATGGAGACAGCAGTTGGCATGTCCATAACATTCACTGCGGTCATGGTAATCAGTGCGGCATTGGCATGGCTTGTATATGAGTATGCAATGATACCTCTGGATATAACATTTCTTAAGATAATTGTCTTCATAGGGATTATTGCGGCATTTGTGCAGTCAGCAGACATCATAATGAGAAAGATAAGCCCAGGGCTTTACTATAAGTTGGGCGTCTACCTTGCCCTTATAGCTACAAACTGCATAATCCTTGCAGTGCCTTTGATTAATGCAGGCGAGAGATATGACCTTATAGAAAGCCTTGCCTTTGGAGTGGGCTCGGGTCTTGGCTTTTCCCTCGCACTTGTTATAATGGCAAGCATCAGGGAAAAGTTAGAGCTTGCCAGAGTGCCAAGACCGTTTCAGGGGCTTCCAATAGCATTTGTGACAACAGGGCTTATAGCCTTAGCATTTACAGGGTTTTCAGGGTTGATAACCCTTTAAAGGGCATGTTATCTTTAATAAAGGGGTGAAAAGAGATGTTTGAGCTTTTAAAACCAATATTCGAGCTTCTTGGGCAGATAGATATTACACAGATAATCCATTCTATTCCTTTGCCAGAGGTTGGTGTAGGTGGTGGAGTAGAGGCAAAAGAGCATATTGACATAGTGCCTCTTTTAAAATTCACAGCCGTATTCATTGCAGGTCTTGGTGCTGTTTTCGGAGCGGGGCTTGCCTTTGCCGCAAAGAAGTTTGCAGTTCAGATGGACCCCCGCATAGAGCAGGTCAAGGATGTTCTTGCAGGAGCACACTGTGGTGCATGCGGATATGCAGGATGTCAGCAGTATGCAGAGGCAGTTGTGCAAAACCCTCAGGTCGCACCAAATCTCTGCACCCCAGGAGGCGCAAAGGTTGCAGCCGCTGTAGCAAGAATCACAGGGAAGGTGGCTGAGCTTAGAGAGCCCATATTTTCGAGGATTATGTGTCAGGGAGATTGGAAAAACTCTATAAAAAGATTTAAATACGAGGGCATAGAGGACTGCCGAGCCGCAACTCTTACAGGTGGCGGAGACAAAAGCTGTATCTACGGATGCCTTGGCTATGGCACATGCATGAGGGCATGTCCGTTTGGTGCAATAACGATGAGCCCAGACTACCTGCCAGTGATTGACATAGTGAAATGCACTGGCTGTGGGAAATGCGAGCAGGCATGCCCGAAAAAGGTTATAGAGATACTGCCTGCTAAAAAGGCTGTCTTAGTGTCCTGCCATTCAAAAGACAAGGGCGGAGATACAAGGAAAAACTGTAAGGTTGGCTGCACAGGCTGTGGAATATGCGCAAAGGTCTGCCCGTTCGATGCACCTTCGGTTACAAGCAACCTCTCAAGGATAGACCTCGACAAATGCAAGGTCTGCGGGCTATGCGTTCCAAAATGCCCAACCGGTGCAATCTTTGATTTTATACCATCGAGGCCAAAGGCATTTGTGCTTGATAACTGTATTGGCTGTCTGATATGCAAAAAAGTCTGTCCTCAGGATGCAATCTCAGGCGAGCTTAAGAAGATGCACTCTGTTGACCAGAGTAGATGCATAGGATGTGGCATATGCACATCAAAATGTCCTGTTCAGGCAATAGATGGGACATTCAATGCGACTGAGGTCTTCAGGCTTGCCGCAGAGAAGAAGGCACAGAAGGCAGTAGCTGCCTGAAACAACCTTGGCTCAAAAGCGAGCATCGATTAGCATTTGCCAAGATGATTTTATAGATGATATTCTAATAGGTGAACCTTTCCTGTTTTCAAAGACCAAGCAGATACATAAATAACGAGCTCAACTCCATAAAAAAGGATGCCTCATTAAGGGTCTGTCTTTCGTTCCCCGATATATACGAGATTGGCATGTCCCACCTTGGACTCAAGATTCTATATAAGATTATCAACGACCTGCCTTATGCTTCTGCAGAAAGGGCATTTCATCCATGGCTTGATATGGAAGCTCATATGAGGCAGAAGAAAATCCCCCTTTGCTCTTTAGAATCGAAAACACCTATAAGGGAGTTTGACATTATAGGCTTTAGCCTTCAGTATGAGCTTTCATACCCTGCTGTTTTAAATATGCTTTCCCTCGGAGGCATTCCCCTCAAGGCAGAGGAAAGGCAGGATAGCTCTCCTTTGATAATTGCAGGTGGCCCATGCACTACAAACCCTTTGCCAATGTCTCCTTTTATAGATGCCTTCTTTATAGGAGATGCCGAGGAGGCAATAAAGGAAATAGCAGAGACGGTTTTAAGATGGAAGAATCATGGGGATAAAGGAAAACACTCGCTGATTAAGAAGCTTGCCGAGATTGAGGGGATATATGTGCCTTCTGAAAGCTCATATGCAAAAAGACGGATTATAGGCTACTTAAATGATGCACCCTATCCCACAAGTCCAGTTGTGCCTTATGCGCAAATAGTTCACGACAGAATAAACATAGAGGTTTCACGGGGCTGTTCAATGGGCTGTAGGTTCTGTCAGGCAGGTATGATATACAGACCAGTGAGGGAAAGGACACCTAAAAAGGCAATTGCCCTCGTAGAGAACTCCCTTGCCTCAACTGGCTACGAGGAGGTCTCTTTCACATCCCTTAGCGCAGGAGATTATACCTCGCTTATCCCGCTTCTTAAGGAGTTCAATAGAAGGTTCTCTATGGATAAGGTCTCTGTTTCACTTCCTTCCTTAAGGGTCAAGGCAGTCAATGCCGACATACTCAAGGAGATTAAGTCTGTCAGAAAAACAGGCTTTACTATTGCTCCAGAGGCAGGAACAGAAAGACTAAGATGCGTTATAAATAAGGACTTTGGAGAGGAAGACTATGAGAGAGCACTCGTAAGCCTATTCAAGGCAGGGTGGCACAATCTTAAGCTCTACTTCATGATAGGGCTTCCAACAGAGACACATGAAGACATAGAGGCAATACCCAAAATGGTCTTTAAGGCACTAAAGACTGCAAAGACCTATACCTCGAGGTATGTGAATATCAATGTCTCTGTGTCTCCTTTCGTTCCAAAGCCTCACACCCCATTTCAGTGGTGTGCCATGGAGGACATCTCCGAGATAAAGGCAAAAAAAGCTTATCTTAAAAAGGCACTTAAGGGTATAAACCTTAAGGGACATGACGAGCATATGAGCCTGCTTGAGGCAGTCATAGCAAAAGGCGACAAAAGGCTCTCAGGGCTTATCGAGACTGCTTTCATGGAAGGGGTAAAACTTCCTGCATGGTCAGAGGCATTTGACTTTGGACTCTGGCTTAGGGCAATGGACAAGACAGGCATCGATGTCTTCCAGTATGCAAAAAAGGACTTTGGCATAGATGAGCCTCTTCCATGGGATATTATCGATACAGGGATAAATAAGGAATTTCTGAAAAAAGAGTTTCGATTAGCACATTCATGCCAAAAGACAGAGGGCTGTCGGGTCTCATGCGCTGTTTGCGGGCTGAATTGCAAAGCGAAAGACCCCAATTCGGTCTCAACCGAAGATTCCAACTTGGTTGCACAAACACCTTCCATCCAAACACATCTCCTAAGAAAGCCTGTCAGATTAAGGGTGGAGTTTTCAAAGACAGGAGCGCTCCGCTATCTTTCCCACAGAGAGCTTATAACCCTCATGAGCAGGGCTCTTAGAAAGGCAGGCGTAAGGCTCAGATACTCAGAGGGATTCCATCCTGTGCCAAGGCTTTCTTTTTGCCCTCCACTTAATGTTGGAGTCTCTGGACTAAAGGAGTATTTTGACATGGAGGTCCTCTCCCCATACAATCTCGATGAGCTTATCGGAATGGTCAATTCGGAATTAAAAGACGGAGTGAAGATAAAAAGAATTCATCCTGTAAGCCTTAACGAGCCCTCACTTCAGAGCTTTATATCGCGATACGAATATGAGATAATAGGAGGGGCTGAGAACTTCGATAAAAGGAGGCAGGAGCAAAACACAGATGGCACGGTAGAGGCTCTAAATGTCATGAACGAAAAGGTAAACCTTATACTCAAGGACACGGCTCATAAGAAGGTAAGATTAGATGATGTGCTCAGAGAGCTGTTTGGTGCGCCCCTTTGTGAGTTCGACATAACGAGGCTTTGCCTTTATGGTCTTTCTACTGATGGCAGGTGGATGGCTCCAATAAGATGACAAGCAGTATCCTTATCAATGTTACACGGGAAGAAATGAGGGTCGCCCTCCTTGAAGGCGGTCAGGTGGTGGAGTTTTATCTCGAAAGAAAAAGGGATGCAAGTCTTGTCGGAAATATATATAAAGGAAGGGTTATCAAAATCCTGCCTGGCATGAGGTCTGCCTTCGTGGATATAGGACTGGGAAAATCGGCATTCCTCTATGTTGCAGACATAAGGACCGACATAGAAGAGGACTTTGCAAAATTCCTTGAGGAGGAAAAAATCCATGCCATCGAGCTTTATCCCCCAAAATCAAGACATGACCTTCACATAGACGAACTCATACAGGAAGGTCAGGAGATTTTAGTGCAGGTGGCAAAAGACCCCATAGGCACTAAGGGTGCAAGGGTGACATCTTATATAACCATCCCCGGAAGGTATCTTGTTTTGATGCCAAATGTAGAGCATGTGGGTGTCTCGAGACGCATAGAAAACGAAGAGGAAAGGGCACGGCTTAAGTCAATCGTCGAAACACTAAGACCAAAGGGCTTTGGTTTGATTGTGAGAACCGTTAGCGAGTTATCCGAACAGGAAGAGCTCAAAAGAGACCTCGAATTTCTTATCCATGTCTGGGAAGATATTCAAAGGAAAAAAGACAATGCCACCACTACGCCCTCGCTACTTTATAGCGACCTCGACCTTTCTCTAAGAAGCGTAAGGGACCTTATGGGCCAGGATGTAGATAGATTAATCATAGACTCTGCCTCTGAGTTTGACCATATCAAGGAGTTTGTTAATACCTATTTCCCTAAACTAAGCACAAAGATACAGCTTTACGAGGCAGAAGAGCCTATATTCGATGCATATGGCATAGAGGTTGACATATCGAGGGCACTTGGAAGAAGGATATGGCTTAAATCAGGTGGATACATCGTTATAGACCATACAGAGGCAATGGCTGTCATAGATGTAAACACAGGAAAATTCGTTGGCAAGGAAGACCTTGAAGATACTATCCTTAAGACGAACCTCGAGGCAGTAAAAGAGATTGCATACCAGATAAGACTAAGAAACATTGGCGGCATTATCATAATAGATTTTATTGACATGGAAAAGCTTGAAAACAGGCAGAAGGTTTTTAATGCCTTTTCAGAGGCAATGGCTAAGGATAGGTCTAAAAACACCATATCTCATATATCGGAGCTTGGGCTCATACAGATGACAAGAAAGCGTGTCAGGGAGAGCGTAAGCAGAATCCTGAGCGAGCCATGCCCGTATTGCGAGGGCAGGGGATTAGTGAAATCTGCCCGCACACTCTGCTATGAAATCTTCCGCAAGGTAAAGAAGATAGCAGGACCAGAAGGCACAAAAATCGTCATAAGGGCACACCCAACCGTTGCAGAGCTTTTGGCAGACGAAGAAAGACAGGGGCTCGAGGAGCTCGAGGGCCAGTTTAAAGTGAAGATTGTCGTTACAGAAGACCCGGAATTACATCAGGAAAACTACGAGGTTACAAGGCTCTAAATCCATGAAAAAAAGGACAATCGTAAATATCTTTATATCTTTTTCCATAGCCCTCATAGGAGTATTATTTTACTACAGACAGATTGGGTTTCTTGAGAGTTTTGAGAGCAAGACCTATGACCTCAGATTCAAGATGAGAGGCTCACTGCCTCCATCAAAAGACATAGCTCTGATTGTTATAGACGAAAAGAGTATCAAGGAGCTGGGCAGGTTTCCATGGACAAGAAAGCACTATTCCAACCTCATCGAGATTGTAACAGAAGGAGGTGCAAAGGCACTGCTTTTCGATGCATTTTTTCCTGAAAAGGAATCCCTGAAGGCAGACAAGGCGTTTGCAACCTCTGTAAAACGCTCAGGAGTGGTCACATTAGCAGTTGTGCTTGAATTTTCAAAGGACGGAAAGACAACTAACCTGATAGAAAACCTCCCCGAGCTTCAGGGCTCTGCAAAGAATATAAGCCATATCAATATGACACCTGATGAGGATGGTGTTGTAAGATGGACGCCACTTCTGCTTTCCTATAAGGACAGGGTTTACCCTTCTCTTTCTCTGGTTGCCGCCAAGGAGGCAATAGAAGCAGACAGCGTAGATGTGGATGACTATGAGATAAGGCTCGGAAATGTCAGCATACCTGTGAACAGCTCATACAGAATGCTGATTAATTATTCAGGACATGAAACCTATAAAAGGTATTCTTTCTCGGATGTCCTTAAGGGAAGAATAAGTAAGGATGAGCTCCGGGGAAAAATCCTGTTTGTTGGTGCAACTGCAATCGGCATATACGACCTGAGGGTAACTCCGCTTTCCAATAACACCCCTGGAGTTGAGGTTAATGCAAATATCGCAGATAACATTATAAGGGGAAGGTTCATGAGAAAGGGAGACAAAGAGGCACTCATAGACCTTTTCTTTATATTTGGACTGACATTGATAACTTATTTTGTAACCTTGAAGGTGAGGGCATTTATAGCCCTTCCCTTTGCTGTCATACTCGTATTGGGATACACTTATCTTGCCTATAGGGTGTTCCTTTCAGGGCAGTGGATAAGCATGGTTTATCCGATTATGAGTATAATCTTTTCCTATTCGGTTTCTGCATCGTTAAGGTTCTTTACTGTCGAAAGAAGGGCAAAGGCAATGAGAAAGATGTTTTCGAGCTATGTGTCAAAGAAGATAGTTGACGAGCTTGTAAGGCATCCTGAAAAGGCAAAGGTAGGAGGAGACAGAAAGACAATAACAGTCCTTTTTACCGATATAAGGGGATATACTACATTCAGCGAGAAGCATACGCCTGAAGTTGTAGTCAGAATCCTCAATGAGTTTCTTTCGGAGATGACAAATGTGATAATGCACTATGATGGCACACTCGATAAATTCCTTGGAGATGGAATCTTTGCATTCTGGGGAGCACCCATAGAGCAGGAAAATCAGGCAGAGCTTGCAGTTTCATGCTCGCTTGAGATGATGAAAAAGATGAAAAGGCTTCAGGACAAATGGGTCTTAGAAGGAGGCGAGCCCCTCGAGTGCGGAATAGGTATTAACACAGGAGATGCCATTGTGGGGAATATAGGTGTTGAGGGCAAAAAGGTCGACTACACTGCAATAGGAGACAGCGTCAACCTCACCCATAGGCTTCAGAACCTTAGCAGGGAAGTAAAAAAGCCCGTAATAACAGACGCCCTTTACCTGAAGGTGAAAGATGTGGTGGATGCCGAATGCTTGAAAGAGATAACTGTCAGAGGCAGAGAAGGCGCAATAAATGTCTATGCAGTCAATGGGCTACTCCACCAAGGGTAATGTTGACCAAAAGGCATTCTGTAAAATATAATATCCGTTATGGCGCCTCTTAGCTTCAATTATATATTTAAGTTCATCGATGGCTCCACAAAGAGCTTTGAGATTCTTCTTGACCCTAAGACACTTCTTCTTATTGCCCCTGAAAATCTGGTGCCGCCTGAATGGGCAAGGCTCACATTCAATCAGTGCCATAACTGTCCATTGAATAAATCGGAGCATGAGTTCTGCCCCATTGCAGTTAATATCGCAAGCCTCGTTAGTGTATTCTCTGACCGCACATCTTACGAGAATGTCCATGTCCTTGTAATGACAAAACAGAGGGATATCTCGAAGACTACGACTATGGAAGATGCACTAAGCTCTCTTTTAGGCATATACATGGTTACATCAGGCTGTCCACGAATGGAGAAACTGAAGCCCCTTGTGAGATACCACCTGCCGTTTGCAACAATACATGAGACAGTGGTAAGGATTGTCTCCATGTATCTTTTAATCCAGTATTTCCTAAAAAGAAAGGGCAAGAAACCCGACTGGGACCTAAAGGAGCTTGAGGCTATCTACGATGAGGTGATGAAGGTCAATGCAGGCATAGCCCAGAGGCTTAAAAGTGCGGCTGAAAAAGATGCAAGCATAACTGCGGTTGCAAACCTGAATTATCTTGCCTCACTCGTGCCTCTTCTTATTACAGATACACTCGATGAGATAGAGGATTCCTTGAGCTCCTATCTTACAGGATAAGGTTTTCTGGCAGGCATCTTGTCTTTGCCCATAAGGCGGTCGAATTTCTCGGCACCAATACACTCTTTTGCGGCAGGGCACCATTGAATGCATGTAAGAGGCATTTCCCTGCTTATGGTCTTTCCGCAAGACTTGCATACTGCCTCATTCTCGTCACTCCATATCTCGCATGTACTGCCACAGAACACACACCTTATCTCCTCTGGATATGGGCTTCTTATCTCTCTACTCCCTGGACAGCTTTCCCTCAACATCTTATATATATTTTAACATTTCCAGAGGATATAGGTATGAGCTAAATCATAGTGATTGCCCCTATTCGGGTATTGTCATGAAAAGGTAAACGGATGCAATGCTGAATATAAAAGGCATGCTCCATGCAGACACAAATGCAGGCAGAATCCCTGCGTACCCTAAGGAAAGTGCCATTGTGAAGCCAAACCAGTAAAGAAGGCTTATGAGGACTCCAATGGCACTGCTCAGGAGCCCATGAAGCCCTCTTCTTACTGAAAAGGATATGCCGATTACGAGCATGAAAAGGTTAATCAGAGGATAAGAGAGCTTTGAGTTCATGTCCACGGTGAGCTTGGTATTTTTAATGCCTGCCGCATTTAGTTTTCTTACATATCGTATGTGCTCTACGATTGCCATCTCCTCGGGCTTTTTGATTTCTTTCATAAGAGACTTCGGAGACTCAAGATATGGATACCTCATCGAAGAAATCCTACGGGTAGATGCATCGGAAATGTCAAAGACCCTGACATCCTTCAAAATCCACGAGCCTGACTCATAGATAGCCTCCTCTGCCTCTATCCTCTGCTTGAGAGAGCCTTCTTTGATTTTAAATATACTTATGCCCTTTGTTAATTCCCTTTCAGGCAGATAAAGGTTCATTCTGACGATTGAGCCATCCTCTCCTCTGAGCCATACGGTTCCTTCCTTGAAAAGGGGTTGTAATGTCTTTGCCTTAGATACCTTAATGTCCTTTGCCTTTTTTAAAGAGGCAGGAACGATGAACTCGCTTAAGCCAAACCCTATAAGACTCAAAAGGACACCAACGAATATAAATGGAAGAAGGAGTTTTTTCAGTCTTCCTCCTGATGCCATCACTGCCACGATTTCCTTTCTTCTACTTGCCTGTCCAAGGATAAAAAGGCTCGAAAGTAAAGCAGAAAGCGGCATGAGATATGAAAGATATTTTGGAAAACCGTAAAAGGCATAGAGAGCTATGTCAGATGCAGATACGGCATGCCTTATGAGCTCATCGAGCTTCTCTAAAAGCTCAAGTATGCTCAATATAAAAGAAAGTCCAATGCCAATTATCAAAAAGAGCTTTAAAAACCCTTTAAGATAATACCTCGTGATAGTTGGCATACTCGTTTTGACTTTCATTTTGACTCCGGCCTTCTCCAAATCAGAAATGTCAGTATGCTTAGAATCGCCATGGGCGCCCATGCACCAAGAGAAAGAGGTATGCTACCTGCTATCGAAAGCCTCTCTGAGTAGATGAGTGTTGAGTAGTACCCTGCAAATAGGGAAAGCCCTATGGTGAGCCCTCCAAGCCTGCCTGTTCTGCCTGAGATAAGGGACAGGGGAGGACCTAAAAACCCTATCATAAGACAGAGCAAAGGAAAACTGAGTCTTCTGTGAAACTCTAAGACCATGATGTCTGATCCTTCTTCTGATTTCCCGGCTTCACCTAAAAGTTCAAATGGTGTAAATTCAGCCCTTTTCCTTTTGTCTTCCTTTACAGGCACTTGCATGTTGAACCTGTATCTGTCAAAGTAAAGCTCTGTTGAGACCTCTCCTTTTACGATGTGCATAAATCCATCGGTCAGAGAAAAAGAGATATTGTAGTCCCTTGCATCTACCCTGCCTCTTTTGGCAAACAGGGTTGCATGCCTTTTCTTGTCCCTTTCGTCATAAATGAATATCTCCTTGAGTGTATCCTGAGTGGGCTTTTCCTTTACATAAACGACAATGTCAGGAAATGCCGTACAGAAAGCACCTTCTTGTATTGCAAAAGGCGTCCTAAGAGATATGACCGTAGTTACAGTCTCTCTGAGCCTCTTTGAGCTTAAGGGAGATATATAAAAACTGAAGGCTAATGCCAAAATAAAACAGACCGCACCGAATGACCTGACAGGCAAGGTGGCAGACCAGAAAGACATCCCACTTGTCCTGAGCACTGTAAGCTCATTATCCATGTTCAGCCTTCCATATGTAAAGAGAACCGCTATAAGGAAAGAAAGAGGAGCGGAAAGCGTAAAAAGCATAGGTTGAATTAGAGCAATTATCTTTGCCATATCGAGCATGGATGCACCAACCGATGAAAGAAGTCTTGTAAGCTTCAGGAGCTTTTCCATCATGAGTATGAAGTTAAAAGAAATTAAAGCTATAAGGAATGTAAAGGAAAGCTCCTTGAGTATTGACCTTTCTATTGTTTTTGACCTAATAGCCATTGAAATAGATTTTACAGTAGTGGGAGGGGTTTTTGAAAGGAATAGAAATAGGTTGGAAAAAATCATTAAAACATTTTATTTGATTTAATCCGGAGATTTCTTATATTATAGTAAGATACCTTAATAAGGGCTTATGAAACTTTTTCCAAAAGAGATAGACTTCTTTGAGCTTTTCGACAGGGCTATATCGAATCTCACGAAAGCCTCAGCCCTGCTCGTTTCGCTCATGGAGAATTTCGATGACCTTGCCGCAAGGGCAAAGGCAATCCATGAGGCAGAGCAGGAAGGCGATATGCTTACCCATGACATAATGAGAAAGCTCAACAAGTCCTTTCTCACCCCTATTGACCGTGAGGACATACATTCGCTTGCCTCGAGGATAGACGATGTTCTTGACCTCATATGGGGAGGTGTAGACAGGCTGATGGTCTTTAAGGTGGATAAGCCTACCGATGCCTCAAGAAACCTTGCGATGGAACTCCATACAACAACAGAGGTTATGCAGAAGGCTATAAAAGAACTCAGGCTTAAGAACTATGCCCATGTTCAGGAGCACTGTATAGAGATAAACAGACTTGAAAACAGGGTAGACAGAACATTCAGGGATGCTCTCGGAAAACTCTTTGATGACTTTACGGACCCGCTCATTATAATCAAGTGGAAAGAAATATACGAGCATCTCGAGAATGCCTCTGACAGGTGCGAGGATGTTGCAAACATCCTCGAAGGCATAGTGCTCAAGTATGCCTGAGATACTTATCGTTATCATAGCTCTTGCCATACTCTTTGACATCAGCAATGGATGGAATGACTCTGCAAATGCAATAGCCACTGTTGTATCGACGAGGGTTCTTTCACCCCTTAAGGCAGTTATCTTTGCGGCAGTGATGAATGTTCTTGGTGCATTCTTTTCGACTGAAGTTGCAAAGACAATAGGCACGGGCATTGTCAACCCCACGGCAGTTACGGAGATTGTTGTTGCATCTGCACTGCTTTCAGGGGTTATATGGAACAGTGCCATGACTATGGCAGGGCTTCCTGTTAGTGCATCACATGCACTCATCGGAGGTCTCATTGGAGCATCGGTGGCATATGGAGGGGTTGAAATCCTGAACATTCAGGGTCTGCTAAAGATATTCTCGTCTCTGGTTACATCTCCTTTTATAGGGATAGTCTTTGGCTTTATATTTATGAAATTCATACTCAGGATGTTCGGAAGGCATTCACCTGGAGGAATAAACAGGGTTTTTGGCAGGCTTCAGATTCTTTCATCGGGTTTTATGGCATTCAGCCATGGGGCAAACGATGCCCAGAAGGTCATGGGTATAATAACACTGTCCCTTGTAAGCGGTGACATAATCCACACGGTAGAAGTGCCTTTCTGGGTTATACTTATGTGTGCTCTCGCAATGGGTTTGGGCACAGCATTAGGAGGTTGGCGGGTAATAAAGACACTCGGGGTTCACATGCTCAAGCTTGAGCCTGTACATGGCTTTGCCGCAGAGACATCTGCAACAGCCATCATATTAGGGGCATCTGCCTTTGGACTTCCTGTTAGCACAACCCATGTCATATCTACATCCATAATGGGTGTCGGTGCAACAAAAAGACTGAGTGCCGTAAGATGGGGTATTGCAAAAAAGATAGTCATGGCATGGGTCTTTACGCTTCCGCTATGTGCCCTATTTGCATGGCTCATGTATAAGATTTTATCCTTAATATTTTAGTGCATCCATTTGACCCCATTTATATCTGCCTGATATAATTAAAAAGGGGAAATAGGGTGCAAAAAAGAATTATAGTTTCAACCCTCTTAAGCCTTGCCGTTTTACTGGCAACATTAGGTCTTGTAAGCCACCTGAGCATCAGAGACAGTATAAACCGCTCTTTGGATGACAGGCTTAGGCTTGCAAATATCATCTCCAATTATACGGATGCACTGCTTCAGGGAAACATTACAAGGCTTTATGACCTTTCCTTAGCTGGTGCCATAGATATTCGGGATGGCAACTGGGAGCCTGAAAAAAAGGCAATCAGAACTGCCTATCAGTACTCTATTTTCACAGACGGCATATTCCTTCTTGACCATCAGGGAAACATCGTTCTCAACTATCCCCCTGGAAGGCAAAAGGAAAACCTCATGGCTGTCCCATATGTCAAAAAAGCCTTTGAGGAAAAAAGAGCTGTAATATCGGATGTCTATACAATGCCTGAGACCCAAAAAAGGACTATATTTGCGCTTGTCCCTTTAAGGGATAAAAACGACTCTATAATAGGGTTAGCAGGCGGAGAGATAAACCCGACCACTTATATGCTGAGCTCTGTCATCAAGGCAATACCTGCAGAGGCAGGCACATGGATAGAGCTTATAGACAGCAAAGGAACGGTCATTGCATCGAACAAGCCAAGCAGGCTTTTTACCTGTAGCGACCATGACAGATTTCTCAATAACCTTGTGATGACTAAAAAAACAGCAGTGGCAACCTGCCATAGATGCCATGAAGACGCTCAAAGCCCTGAAGATGCCGTATCAAAAAAGACAACTGACATGCTTGCCTTTTCCCCCCTTTCGGAGACCCTCTGGGGGGTGGCTGTAAGGGAGCCAGAAGAGGTTGTCTTTGCTCCATCAAAGGAACTTCAGAAGAAATTTCTTCTTCTGGGCTTCATATCCATGGGAAGTGCCCTTATAGCCGCAATTGGAATTAGTAGTAGCATTGTGAAACCCATAAAATCCCTTATAGCCGCTACAAAAAGAATCGCCGAAGGCAATCTTAAAGAGCCAGTAAAGGTTGTCTCTGCAAACGAGATAGGGCTTCTCAGCGAGAACTTCGAGGCAATGCGAATAGGGCTTTCCGAATCCCATGACAGAATCGAGAGGCATAATGAGGAGCTTGAAAGCCGGGTGGCTGAAAGGACAGAGGAGCTGATGAGGCACAAAAGGAGGCTTGCAAGTCTTCTTGAGAAGATTATAACTGCACAGGAGGAGGAAAGAAAAAGGGTAGCCAGAGAACTGCATGACGAGACCAGCCAATCTCTTGCCGCATTAGGTATGTCAATCGAGATAGCAGATATAGCCATCGGAGAGGGGAGACTTCCTGTTGGTGGCATGACCGAGCTTAAGGGAAAGGTCGAGCATGTGTTAGATGGCATAAACATGCTTATCCAGGACCTGAGACCCCTTATATTGGATGATTTGGGTTTTGAGTCAGCCATAAGGTGGCTACTTGAAAAACATATCGGAGAGAAAGGGATATCTTACTCCCTAAACATTACCGACAGGTTCAGAACTGCAATCCTGAGTTATACCCAATCGAAAAGGGCTGAGCTTATGCTTTTCAGGGTTATACAAGAGGCAATAATCAACATCTCAAAGTATGCAGGAGCAAAAGAGGTGTTTGTGTTTATGGAATCCGCAAACTCAAATATCCTTATAACAATCGCAGACGATGGAGTTGGCTTCGATGTCAATGCAGTGACCTTTTTAGGAGACAGAGACGAAAGCATTGGGTTTGGGATATTGGGCATGAGAGAGAGGGTATCCTTGCTCGATGGCAGATTAACCATCTGCTCGAGACTTGCAGAGGGCACCGAGATTTCGGTTATAATTCCATGGACAGGTTAAAAATGTCTAAGACAAAAATCATAATAGCAGACGACCACTCTTTAGTCAGAGAGGGCATAATTGCACTTCTTAAGCTGTATGACGATGTGGAGGTCATAGGCGAGGCAGAAAGCGGAAAAGAGGCAGTGGAGAAGGCAGACACCCTTAAGCCCGACATAATCCTTATGGATATTGCCATGCCAGGGCTTGGGGGCATGGAGGCAACATTAGAGATAAAAAAGAGACACCCCGATATAAAAATCCTTGTCCTTAGCCAGTATGACGATAAGGAATATGTGAGCAGGTTTCTTAAGGCAGGCGTTTCAGGCTATATCCTTAAACGGGCAGTTGGCTCTGACCTTATCACAGCCATAAGGGCGGTTGCCAAAGGACAGTCGTATCTACATCCTTCTATTGCACAGGAGGTCATAGAAGGCTATGTTGGAAAACATAAGGAGGCAGTAGACCCATACGAACTTCTTACGGACAGGGAAAAACAGGTTCTCAAGCTCATAGCAGAAGGCTATACCCATAAAGAGATAGCCTCTACCTTAGGAATAAGCGACAAGACAGTTATTGCACACCAGACAAACATCTCCGAGAAGCTTGACCTCCACACAAAAGCAGAGCTTATAAAATTTGCCATCACACGGGGAATCATCAAGCTCAAATCCTAAGGTCCTGTTCCATTAATGAGTTTACAACGATCCGTCATTCCCGCTTGTCGGGAATCCTTTCTGGAAGCCGTAGTCATTCCCGCTCGTCGGGAATCCTTCCGACTTGTTCGGAATCGAAAGAAAGATTCTGGAGAAGCCAGAATGATACCATGAAAAAGAAAATGCACCTCCCATATTACAGAGCGATAGCTTAAGCTATCCTTCTACGGGTTTTAAACCCAGAGCCTTTTAAGGCTAAAGGTGGTGCATATATGAAGTATATGGGAATCGACTATCATAAGCAACACTTCGTAACCACGACAGTGGACGAAAAGGGAAGGATACTCTCTAAAGAGAAAGTCTCCACAGACTAAAACGAGGCTCATCGCCGAGGCGCGCATCAA
>JACQZC010000086.1 GCA_016207905.1 Nitrospirota bacterium
TCTGGATAAGTATCGATGAGCATGTAGTAGCCCGCTGGACAAGGAAATATCCCTTAGCAGGAACCAAACACCCTACCAGGGGCAATGCCATGAAGGCTGATAAGCTATTTTACATCTTTGAACTCACCAAAAGGAGGCTTTTAGGGCTAAAGTCTGCCCCAGGGAAAACCACCCTGGCTCGGGTCGTCCTTTCCCTGATCAGGGAGTTGATTGCCCTCACCAGATCAAAATACATCAGGGTTATCCTTGATGCCGGCGGTTGCAAAGGGTCCATGATAGCCAGACTAAAAAATATCCCGGGAGTAATCTACTTGATTAGGGCTAAGCGTTATTCCAATTTGGTAGAAGACTGGAATAGAGCAGTCGAAGAAACCGGATATATAAAATATGAAGACCCTACCGACCCCAAAAAAGAGCGAACAATAAAAATAGCCGAGACTGAAACCAAGGTACCGGGTCTAAAGGAGGAAGAAAGAACCATCATCGTCTTGGATGAGAAGGCTCAAAAAGCGAAAGACAGGTTCTATCCCCTTTACACCAATGATCCGGTAGGAAGTGGGCTTCCCTTAGTTATCGAATACCGCCGCCGACAAAACCATGAACTTGCTTATCGGGTGATGACCCATGATCTCAACCTGGATGCCCTGCCTAAAAGTTACCCCATTAATGGAAAATCAAATAAACCAAGGTTTATGAGTAAGGCGGTACATCTTATTGCCTGGGTCAAAGCACTGACTTTCAATCTCATCAGTGATTTTAAGGAGGAATTGGACGAGAAATACCACACGATGACCATCGGAACTATAGTGAGGAAGTTTATAGCTCGTTCGGCTATCTTGAAAATCCGTAGAAATGAGTTAGTGGTAGTCTTCGATTATTTCAAAGAGCAGGAGGCCTTAAGGGATTATTGCCATAAGATTAACATGCGGGAGGCCAGGATACCATGGCTTCAAAATAGAATCCTCAAATTTGAATTTAAAACTTGCCCTGAATTGCTTGAGCAGGCTAAAATGCGGAAGAAAATTATGCTAAGGCTTTAAGGGCCTGCAACATTTGATGTTATAATTATTTCATGGCACAGAAAGATTACGTGTTTCGTGGAAGGAGCTTTAGCAAAGGGGAGATAAATCTAATCGAGGAGATGGTGGAACAATATTGGGATGAAGGGAGAGGGAAGATCTCAAGGGTAATTTGTATGAGGTTAAATTGGCGCCAGACTAATGGGCGACTAAAAGAGGTTGCCTTAAGAGAGGTGTTATTAAAATTGGAGAGAAGGGGACTAATCTCTCTGCCACCCCCTCGTCCTGCGAGTGGCTATAAGGAAATTAAGTTATTGACTGAAGAAGAGGTGAATTTTAAAGAACCAAATTGGGAGGTAGATTCAAATCTTACAAACATGGATGTGAGATTTGAATTAGTAAAGGCTCCTCAAAAGGAAAGGCTGTGGCGATACTTGATTCAACGTTACCACTACCTGGGATATAAAAGGATTGTTGGGCGATACCTGAAATATTTTGTTTATCTAAGAAACGAATTAGTTGCCCTAATAGGATTTGCCGATGCAATTCTGCACCACCACTTGAGGGACGCCTTTATTGGTTGGGATATACAAACACGCAAGGCAAGGCTTCATCTGATTGTTAATAATGTAAGGTTCTTAATCCTGCCGTGGGTGAAGGTAGGAAACCTTGCCTCAAAGATTTTGTCCAAAGTAGTAAAGATAATGCCTACAGATTGGGAAATTCGCTATGGATATAAACCCCTCTTTTTGGAGACCTTTGTGGATGTTCAGAGATTTAAGGGGACATGTTATAGGGCTGCAAATTGGGTTTATCTTGGAAGTACTAAAGGTAAAGGGAGGAGGGGAAGAAGGTATTTTTTCCACGGTGTCAGCCGCCATTTATATATTTATCCATTAGAGAGAAAAGCAGTAAATAAGTTAAAAAGCCATGAGTGTCAATAATTGTCAGGGAGGGAATAAGTGCCCTTACTTAAACGGTATGAGTATACTCACTCTAGCCAGGGAAGTGGATTTTTTAAGGGATAGGGTTAAAGATATGGAAGGACTGATGGAATTAGCTACCGAAAGGATACAAAAGTTAGAAAAGGAGAAGGAGGAATTAAATAAAGAGCGGGAAGGTCTTAAGGAGAGGTTAAAACGAATTCTTTGCAAAGCATTCAAACCCAGGGTAAAAAAAGAAGGCGAGAAGATAAAAAAGGGAGCACCCTTAGGACATCAAGGTAGGAGTCGCATGAGGCCAACAGAAGTGTCTGAATATAAAGACATCTATCCCAATAGGTGTGAGGAATGTGGGTCAGGAGATATCACAGTTTATGAGAACAGCTATGAGGAACATTATGTTGAGGACATTAAGATAATAAAGGTAACGACTTTGAATCGTATGCACTATGGGTACTGTAAGAATTGCAAGAGGACGATTTATCCGAGGAGGGAAGAGTTAGTAATTAAAGCTTCAAGGGTAGGGGTGGAGGCAAGGGCGATAGGGAGTTACTTAAGATATCTTGGGCTTCCTTATCGTAAAGCAGCGAAGATATTCAAGGATATTTTCAACATAGGGATATCACACACATCTTTACAATCTTTTGAGAGGGAGCAAGCTAAGAATGGGGAAACCCTTTACTCTGCGATTAAGGAGGAAGTAAAGGATTCCTCTTTCATTAATATAGATGAGACTGGTTGGCGTGTTGATGGTGAGAACTGGTGGTTATGGGTATTTACGAATAAAGAGGTAGCCCTTTATTGCATAGAAAATAGTCGTTCAAGTGAGGTGGTAAGGGGAATTTTGGGTGAGGAATATAGAGGGGTATTAGGGAGTGATTTTTACAGTGCCTATAATGCGATAAAAGCGAGGGCTAAGCAGAGGTGTTGCGCTCATCTATTAGAAGAGATTAAGGAGATACAGGAGGCAAATAAATTCACAGAAGGTTCGAAGGAAGAGGTATTTTGTAGGAAATTGAAGGGGATTTTCAAAGGACTGATAGAGGTTTGGAAAGAGGTCCGAGAAGATAAAAGGGGTTTTGATGAATTAAAAGAGGCAAAAGAGGGGGCAATTACGGGGTTAATTGAGTTAGTTTCAGAACCTTTTGGAAATGAGGATATTGCGAGGATTCAAAAAAGGATTATAAAACATCATGAAGAACTTCTTGTATTCCTTGATGACCCAGAGATTGAGCCGACAAATAATCGTGCAGAAAGGCAACTAAGACCTTCAGTGATTATGAGGAAGATAACCTTTGGGAATCGTTCAGAGGTAGGCGCTCACAATCACTCAGTGATAATGAGTATCGTTCAGAGTGGTATTTTGAATAATGTAAACCCTTTGGATATATTTATAATGCTAACGAGGAAAGATTGTGCCAAAGATATTGATTTACCGCAGATTAGGGGTCCTTGAGTAATGGTAGTTTTAATACCACTAAATATGTTCGGTAAAGAGGAGATTTTCTTAGGGAGATGATGGTGTAGTATTGCCTTTTTTACAAATTCTGGCACTCTCTTTTGGTGTGGAGTATCTTTTCAGAAAAACTTGCCTATTACCCAAAAGGAAAGCCAACGGGCAAAGGTATCTTTATTCTTACTGAATTATACCTTTATGTCAATATATTTCCCCTTTTTCAGCGAACATAAATTTGACAAAGATATCTAAAAGAA
>JACQZC010000087.1 GCA_016207905.1 Nitrospirota bacterium
CAGCCGCCTATGAATGGAAATGCCCGACTCAAAAAGAAAGCGTCAAGGTCTGTGCATGTGGGTGTGAGGAAGCTCCTGAGATATGCGACGGGGTGGATGATGATTGTGATGATATTATTGATGAGGGCTGTTATGTGGATAGCGATGTAGATGGTTATGCATCAGATGTAGACTGTAATGACTATGACAATACAATTTATCCCAATGCACCTGAGTTGTGCGATGGAAAGGATAATGATTGTAATGGGGTGATAGATGAGGGGTGTTGTGAGGTGGAAGTGAAGGTTTCTCCGTCAGAGGTAGCACCACAAAAGACATTTGGAAATACAGAGGCAGACATTGTTTTGACACTTAAAAAACCTGCACCTTCTGATGGATGCACTGTCAATCTAAGTGTAGAGCCTGTTGACAATTCTGGTGGACATCTACATGATGGAAATAGAAAGGCTCATTCAGGAGGCTTGAGCACAGATAGTGTTACTATTACCAACATTGAACCAGTGAAACATGTAAAGTATACAAGTGGTGAGGTCTCAGGCACAGAGAAGATAATAGCGGAGTTGGTTGGAGGCAGTAAAGAGGAGTTTTCAATAGATGTGAAAGTGCCGTATGACCTCTATTCCATGCCCGGAGGAAACTATCGCCTTACAGGGTGGACAACTTTTCATCAGATGAATCACTATGGGACATACTATACGGTGGTGAATACAAGGCTTATAGCAGAAGATTTTTACAGACAGTCTAAAGCAACGCTTGGAATAAACGACATGAGCCTTGAATGGGGCGGATTATTTGATATAGGCCCGCCTCAGGGGAGTTATTGGTCTCCGCCGCATAAGTCTCATAGGAAGGGGATAAGTGTTGATATAGACAGAAGTGCGTTAGGGCAAAATGGGTGGATAGAAGTTGATAAAAAATATATTGGGCGAAAATGTTTTGAATTCGGCAAGGGTAGCCTTGTAAAAGAAGCAACCATACACTGTGAGTTTCCACTTATGAAATAGGAGGCTTTATGAAACGACAGATATGTATAGTATCTTTACTGGTTTTTGTTTCAGTTGCTTACAGTGCTGAGATTCCTAAATATGAGGAGTATTTTGTTCAAACAGTAGTGAATTTTGATTCAATAAGTGGGATTTATAAATACAATTATACACTTATAAATCCTGTAGGAAATAAAAATGAATTATGGAGCTTAGACATATATATTCCAAAAGACCCAAAAGGGATTGAATTGAGCTGGGAAAATCTTACATATGGCGAGGGATACTCGCGTACTTCTTCTGAGACTATTAAAGATAAGATTATTGCTGTTGGTATAGATGGTCCCTCAGGATGGACATATGGCATAGGTTATGATGAAGAAGGTAAAGGGTTTGTTGGGTCTGCAACTTTGAGTGGGATAGAAATACTTCCTGGGAGTTCAGTCAAGGGATTAATCTTGACTTCTTATGGACTGCCAGCAATCAGGGATACTATGCTTCAGCCATATGTCGACACTGATAGCTTGCCTGACGAATACTATGAAAATGAAGAACTCTCCAAGCAACTTCAAGATAGCTTAATCTACCATACAAAGACCATCGGCCCCACTGCTCCACCTTTGGACTTCAACCCCCTTTCATTCCTTGACTACATCATCTCTATGAAACATGAAGCATTCTCATTAGGCTGGATAACAAACAAGGGCATAGAGATGAGTCTTGACCAGAAACTGGATGCCGCAAGAAAAAAGCTTTCCGCAGGAGACACAAAGACTGCTAAGAATATCCTTAATGCCTTAATTAATGAAGTCGAGGCACAGGGCTGTGAGACTTATGAGGGATGCCCAAAGGGCAAACACCTCACCCCAGAGGCATATGCTTTGCTAAAGTATAATGTCCTTTATTTGATAGAAAGACTATAAAAGTCGTAGTAGATAGGAATTCAGACCTGCTCAAATGGCAAATGGGGGCAATGTTTTGGAGAGGTTCTGCCACAGGAAGAAATCTGTGGAGATAATCTTGACAACAACTGTAACGGACAGACGGATGAGGGGTGTTGTGAGATTGGTGATGTGACACTTGCGAGTGATTGGGTAGCACCGAAGATGCCACCAGGGCAGCCAAGTGTCGGAAATACTCAGGCAGAGGTGAAGGTTTCCCTTAAAAGACCCGCACCATCAAGTGGTTGCACAGTGGAGCTAAAGGTTGACATACCCGACCCTAAGTCAGGCGGTCATGACCATGGCCTGATAAATGATGGAAGGCCCAAAGGTAGTATAAGCCCGACAAATGTTTCTTTCTCATCGGGTGAGACAGAGAAAACTGCGACTTATACCAGCTCAGAAGTTTCAGGGACAGAGGAGATAATAGCTAAAGTGAGGGAGACAGAGAAAGAGGCAAAGAGAACAATAGATGTAAAGGTACCGGGGCTTTATCCTATGCCTGGAGGTATGTATTACATTCTTGTTGGCTCTCCCACATCTAATGACCCATGCCGTTTTGTGCCTCCTACTTCTAAGCACAATGAAAACCATTATGGCACATGGAATCTTATTTATGCTGTAAAGAAGATTGCAAAGAAATATGCTTTCGCAACAAACGACCAATATATAAATTTGAGAGTTAACGATATGAGCCTGCCGGGTGGTGGTGCTTTTGATGTTTATAATCATTGGTTCGCGGATACAACAGCCCCTCAGTGCAAGCAGAAAGGACATGGGCATTGTGGTCACAGGGTTGGTAAGAATGCCGATATCGGATATGTCGGGTTAAGAGCCACCGGGCTAATGAGTGAGGGAGCATGTGTAAATTTAAACCGGGATTTATTATTTGCCATTATACGGGACACTACCCAGAAACTGGTCATTAGCCATGCAGACCATTTTCATATTCTTGTGCCTTAAAAAGGAGGATAAAATGAAAATGACAGGATTCTTTTTGGGTTTGGTCATCTATAGTTTTATTTTATTAAGGGTTACTGTGGCTGAAGAATGTCCTATCAAAGGGGCTTCAAGGAAAGAAGTAGAGGTTAAAGTAACAGCAAATGCGTGCATTAGGAATAATAAGTTTGAATATAGCTATTCATTATACAGCTCTCCAAATAGCAAGCAAGACTTGGCCGAGTTTCAGGTGGAAAAATTTTCTATTGTTGCAAATGTTATATCTCCAAATTGGTATGAAAGTGATTATGACCGTCAGCCATATTTTTGGGCCTCTATTTCTCCTGAGACAAATATCAGTCCCGGAAATTCTCTGAGCGGGTTTAGTATGGAAAGTAGTGGGCTTCCTGCGATTGTATCTTATTACGCTGCTGGGTGGATTTCGCTTGAGCAGATGATGGTTGATGGAGACCTTACCGCAGAGGAAGAAGAGGCATGTGCAGATGTCTTAGATGTTTTAAAAAACTCTGTTAAAGGCAAGACGCTTGGCCCGAAAGACCCTCCAGCCGAACTTAAACCAATAGATTTCCTCAACTACATCATCAACCTAAAGCATGAGGCATTTACTTTAGGCTGGATAACGAACAAGGGCATAGAGATGAGTCTTGACCAGAAGCTGGATGCCGCAAAGAAGAAACTTGAGCAGGGTCAAAATAGCACTGCAAAGAATATCCTTAATGCTCTAATTAACGAAGTCGAGGCACAGGGCTGCGAAACTTATGATAATTGTCTAAAGGGCAAACACCTTCTACCAGAGGCATATGCTTTGCTAAAGTATAATGTGCTTTATTTGATAGAAAGGCTTTAGATATTTTAAATATAGAACAAAAAAGGAGGTGAGGCATATGGTCATTGACAACCATGGGGTCGTTGAAGTAGAAAAGGGACTGAAGATAATCCCCGGTGCAAGTACGATAGTAGGCACACTGGATAAGATTGTGAACTGGGGAAGGCTCTCATCCTTATGGCCAGTGACATTCGGACTTGCCTGATGCGCCATAGAGATGATGACGACGGGTTCGTCACACTATGACTTAGACAGGCTTGGGGTTATATTTAGGGGTTCTCCCAGACAGGCAGACTTTATGATAGTGGCAGGAACTGTCACAAAGAAGATGGCTCCGATTGTAAGAAGGGTTTATGACCAGATGCCTGAGCCAAGATATGTAATATCAATGGGAAGCTGTGCAAGCACAGGAGGAATCTTTAATGTATACAGCGTTGTTCAGGGCTGTGACAGTTTTCTTCCAGTGGATGTCTATATTCCGGGCTGTCCTCCAAGGCCAGAGGCACTGCTTGAGGGAATCCTCAAGCTTCAGGAAAAGATAAGAAAGGAGCACTTGAGGTGGAGCCGATTCAAATAGCCGAAAAACTAAAAGAGAAATTTCCCGAGGAAGTGGTTTCAATCTCAGAGTTCAGGGAACAGGTCTCGGTAGTGGTTAAAAAACACAGGCTCCTCGATATATGCAGATTCCTCCATGACGACCCGGAGTGTAACATGGACTATCTTAGAGACTTGACTGCAGTGGATTATCCCATGAGAAAAGGTCAACCGAGATTCGAGGTCGTATATCATCTTTACTCAATAAAGCTGAGGCACATGTTAAGGCTAAAGGCCTTCGTGCCTGAAGATGACTGTTTCATTGACAGTGTAACGCCTATCTGGATAGGTGCTGACTGGCATGAAAGGGAATGTTTTGATATGTTTGGAATAACATTCAATGGACATCCTGATTTAAGGAGAATCCTCATGCCTGAGGACTGGCAGGGTCATCCTTTAAGAAAGGATTATCCTTTGAAGGGACCAGGTCCTAAAGAGGAATGGAAAGGGCTTAAAGAGGTTTTTGAAAAGGCAAAAGAGTTCAAGGAGTTTCAATGGGAGAAATAACAGAGAAATATATTGAGTCAGCCGCATTAAAAACAAAAGAACTTACAGTCAGCATGGGTCCACAGCACCCTGCTACACACGGGGTTTTGAGGCTTGTCCTTGACCTCGATGGAGAGACAGTCGTTAAGTGCACCCCATATGTTGGCTACCTTCATAGGGGAGTTGAAAAACTCTCTGAAGACAGGACTTATCTTACAGCTTTACCCCTTACGGACAGGCTCGATTACATATCGAGCATGGCAAACAATGTAGGCTATGTGGTTGCAGTAGAGAGGCTCTTTGGCATAGATGCCCCTCTAAGGGCAAAGTTCATAAGGACAATCGTTTCCGAGCTAACGAGAATCTCAAGCCACATTATATGGGTTGCCACACATGCCTTAGACATAGGTGCAATGACTGTATTCCTTTATTCCTTTAGGGAAAGGGAGTGGCTCTTAGACCTGCTTGAGATGCTCTGCGGTGCAAGACTCACTGTGAGCTATCCGAGAATAGGCGGTGTGAGAAACGATGTGTCTCAGGAGTTCCTTGACAGCCTTTATAAGTTCACAGAGGAGTTTCCAAAAAAAATCGATGACTACGAGACCCTTATCGATACGAACCGTATCTGGCTAAAAAGGACAAAGGGCATTGGCGTTATATCAGCAGAAGAGGCTATAAACTGGGGTCTAACAGGGCCAATGGTAAGGGGCTCTGGCGTGCCCTATGATATAAGGAAATACGCACCTTATGATGCATATGACAAGGTGGACTTTGAGGTGCCAATTGGAAAAGAAGGCGATGTCTATGATAGATACCGCTGTAGGATGCTCGAGCTAAGACAATCAAATAGAATCATAAAACAATGTATAGAGAAACTTCCTAAGGGTCCAGTTATGGCGCCTGATGCCCCTAAATTCACTCTTCCACCTAAAGAAAGGGTTCTCATGGACATGGAGTCCCTCATACATCATTTCATCCTGATAACAAAGGGGACTGTGAATGCCCCTAAAGGAGAGATTTACTCTGCATGCGAGGTGCCAAAAGGAGAGCTTGGATTTTACATTGTAAGCGATGGCACAGGTAAGCCCTACAGATTGAGGCTCAGGTCTCCTTCTTTTGTCCATGCCTCTGTGCTTCCGAGGCTCTGCGAGGGCTCACTTATTGCCGATGTAATCGCAAACATAGGAACTATAGATATCGTTCTTGGAGAATGCGACCGATAGGCCCTAAAAAAGGCCGTTTTTATATACTTATTTTCAGAAGCTCTATCATTCCCTCACAGCAAAGCTTATAGCAACCATTGAGGTTTCGATGGTGGCAGTCAGCTTAATCTTCTGGTTTTTCCTCATAGAGTATCAGAAAAAAGAGCTTTTGAAAAATACATTGAATAACAGTATCTTCTTTCTTGAATATGTAAAAAAGAGCACCCGCTATGCAATGCTGACATTCCAGCCAGAGTGGACGGAATTGCTTCTTAACTATTAAAAGGAGGTTGCTTTTTCTTTTTCATAGATGACAGAAAAGGGGAGAAGATGGATTCCGAACAAGTCGGAATGACAAAGGCTCGTCAGGGCGAAACTGTTTCTCTAAACTGCTTCTCTAAACTGTTTCTTAAAACTACTTCTTAGAACTACTTTAGAGGACTTTTGTTTGTATATATGACATGCTTTTATAACATGTGTCTTAGACATGTGTTAGAGGACTTTTTTATCTTGGGTGTGTATATTTTCATGAGGAGGTCAAACTATGAGCAAAAAAATCTCAAAAGGAAAAAGGCTAAGGTTTAAGGCTGATGCTATAGATGACAACAGAGCTGATTTGAACAAAATGAAAAAGATTGAACGCTCTAACGATGAAAATGAAGATAATTCAAGCACTTAGGGAATTCAACTTGAACCTATAAAAAAAGGAGATGGCAACGATTTTTGGAAAAGTATGTTGACGCTATGGGGGTTTTTTACGCCAATAATCTGATACAATAAATTATGTCTGTAATCTTAGTTACAAACGATGACGGAGTTCATTCCCACGGACTGGTATCTCTTTATAAGGAAGTGAAGGAGTTTGGAGATACCTATATCGTTGCACCCGACAGGGAAAGGTCTGCTGTAAGTCATTCCCTTACGATTCACAGACCTCTCAGGGTCGAAGAGCTCAGAGAAAAGGTCTACTCGATAAATGGCACTCCAACCGACTGTGTTGCCATAGCAGTTGCAAAGATTCTAAAAGAAAAGCCTATCCTTATAGTTTCGGGTATAAACAAGGGCGGAAACTTAGGAGACGATGTTACTTACTCAGGCACGGTTTCTGCCGCAATAGAAGGCACGATATTAGGCATATCTTCTGTTTCGGTATCTTTAGTTTTAAATGGCAGGCATCCGCTTCATTATGACACTGCGGCTCACTTTGCAGGCATAGCAGTAAGATACATCCTTGACAATGCCCTGCCTTACGACACACTGCTTAACATAAACATCCCAAACTATGCAATGAAAGACATACAAGGGGTAAAGTTCACAAGGCAGGGCAAAAAGATATATGATGGCTCTATAAGCGAAGTGCTGTCGCCTTCAGGAGAGAAACACTACTGGATTGGCGGAGGAAGACCTTTCTGGGAGCATGGCGAGGACACTGACATCAGTGCTGTAATGGATGGCTATGTGTCCATAACTCCAATACATCTTGACCTCACCAATTACTCTGCAATAGAGCTTATCAAAGGCAAATGGAAGCCTGAGTAATGGATTACGCAGGGCTTAGAGAACTTATGGTCAGGACACAGCTTATTTCAAGGGGCATAAGGGATGAGCGTCTCCTTTCGGCAATGAGAAAGGTTCCAAGACATTTATTCGTAGAGGAAGAGCTTGGATACAGGGCATACGACGATATGGCACTTTCTATAGGACAAGGACAGACCATTTCCCAGCCTTATATGGTTGCAATTATGACCGAGCTGATTGAGCTCAAAGGAGATGAGAGGGTCTTAGAGGTTGGCACTGGCTCAGGGTATCAGGCAGGAGTCCTTGCCGAGCTTTCAAAAGAAGTCTATACAATCGAAAGGGTCAAAGACCTATCCCTAAAAGCCGAAAGGATACTGACTGAAATTGGCTACAGAAACATCCATTTCAGGGTTGGAGATGGGACATTGGGCTTGCCTGATGAGGCACCTTTCAACAGAATTATTATAACGGCAGGCACTCCTTCAATCCCTCCTCCACTCCTAAAACAGCTTGCAAACGGAGGGATAATCGTTGCCCCTGTAGGAGACCTCTTTAGCCAGAGACTCCTAAAGGTAATAAAACACAATCATAAACTTATTGAGGAGTATCACACACCCTGCGTCTTTGTTCCCCTTCTTGGAGAGTTTGGCTGGAAAGACGATAGCCTCTGATACATCTTTGTCATCTCGGTGCTCATCTTTATGCCGCCAAATCTTACTGCCTCATACATGCGGATAAATTCAAAGCCCGAGCTTTCGGAATCAAGCCCAAGCCTATGAGCCTCTTGCAAGACATCCATTGGGGTTGAGGATTCGGTTATATAACCGCCCATCTTTTTTATCCTGTCTCTAAACCTGAGATAATGTATGGTCTCAAAGCCATGCCCCCCTTTTCTTCTGAGTCTCCAGAATACAAATGTAGTTGTAACCAATAAAGCCATAACTGCTAAGGCAAAGGCATAAGGCTTTATACCTGTCTTAATCTCTCCTTTATCAGGCAGTGAAGGGATATTTTCCTTCTCCCCTCTAAGAAATGGCAGTGTGATAAATCTGAGAAGCCTCATCTGGTCATATGAGCTAAACCCTATGACATAGCGATACCACTTCATCCTCAGGGAATCCATAAGAAGAAACAAGTTAGAAGGCATCTCGAGGGTTGGGGCAGAAGGTGTTGGGTCAAATCTCTGCCACCTGCCATTAATGACTGCCTCAACCCACGAATGGGCATTGCTTTGCTTTACTATCACATAATCTCCGTAGGTGTTTTCCTCTCCAGCTACGAAGCCTGTGACTATTCTTGCAGGCACTCCGAGTGCCCTCAGCATCAGTACCATCGAGGTTGCATAGTGCTCGCAAAACCCCTTTTTTGAATTAAAAAGAAAATCCTCTATAGGGGTTATGCCCGAAGAAGGAGGCTCTGTCTTAAGGGAATACTTGTAGTTGGATTTAAGAAAACTCTCTATAAGGACTGCTTTCTCTAAATCCGTCACCCCTTTGCCTGCTACATCATAGGCAAGCTTAGATACCCTCGCCATGCCTTCTGGAACCTGAAGATGCCTTCTTTTGGCTCTTAGAGCCATCTCATCCTGAGAGGTGCTATAGGCAGTGTATGAAAACCTTCTGTTTCTTTTTAGATAAGAGTATAATGCTCCCCCGATATCCGTCTCTATGAAGTTTCCATTAGCCTCTAAAGCCACGACATGTCCGAGTCCGAATATAATATCTGTGTCCATGGGCTCTATAAACACATCCTGAACAGTCAAAGAGTCATCGGCAATGTCTACATCCTTAGAAAGGTAAAACCTGTCATCTGTCTTAGGGATTCTTAATCTTCCTCCTATTGTGTCTTTCCATGAGATGCCATCGAAATAATCCAGAGTAGCACCTCTCCAGTAAAGGGGCTGTTTCCTGCCTGAAAGCGAAATCCGCATTACAACAGTCGAATCCTCAAGTACATCTCCAAAAGAGCCAAACTCCACTGTCTCCGAAAAGCCCACTGACTTTATGCCCTTCGATGATTTCCTTCCCCATAGCCCGGCACCTGACCTTGGAAGCGAAATGAAAAAAACCGTAGTGCAAACCAGCACAATCAAGGATATAAATATTAGTGGTTTTCTAAATCTCACCTTTCTTAGCGTCCCTTCCTTAATAAAATGAGACATGCCGATTGCTATAACCAGTGTTATAAGAAACACGGTAAAGATAACGCTCAGTATTATCGAATGTGTTAGCTCGGAGGTTATGATAAGCTGTAAAAGGGACATGAAGTAGACCTGAAGATAATCCCATGGCTCTTTCAGGTCAAAGCTCTTAAGTGTCTGAAACACTATTGTCATATGTGCCACTGCTAAGAAGAAATCTCCTGTTATGACAAACGAGTCCATCACAACTAAAACGATTGCCAGAACAGAAAGACTGCTTATGACTGGTTTTGGTGTAGGTGTCATCCCCTTTATGAGTCTGTAATAACCCGGCAGGATTCCCACTACAGGGAAAATCATAACAGGGTTTAGCTCGCCTGAAAGTATAAGTCCCATACAACCTGTAAGGGCAAGAAAGGCAGTCAGAAGGATAAGAGAGAGGCTACTCTGCATAAATCACCATATCGCACCTATCACCAAAATATCGGGGCATGGAAGAGCCCTTTGACTTCAAAACGAGAAGGCTTGCACCACCACTCCCTGTTTCCTCAGAGATAGGGCATTGCCATGTGTCGTGCTCCTTTAGAAGAGCAAGCTTATAGAGTATGTCAAAGAGGTGCTCCTCTGTGTTTCCAAATGGCGTGGTCTCTTGACATGTCATAAGTCTTACAAGGAAACCTTCTTTTATAAGCCTGTAGGAGATAGATGCAGTAAATGATACTGCCTTTTCGAAGGCATTACCACCTGAAGGATTTATGTTATCCAGTATTATTGAAATCATCTTAGGCTCATCCACTAAGAATTCTTTTATCATAAGCCTATCTGCTTTTGCAGATGCCTTCCAGCTTATCTTTCTTGTATCATCTCCATTCCTGAATTCCCTAAGAAACAGTATATCTTCTCCCTGACCCGGTCTTGGTGCATGCCCCTTATATCCATAAGTGGATAAAAGCAGTGGAAGGGTAAGTGTCCTTTTTATCTCAGGGTAAACCACAAACTCTGTATTTGAGTATGCCATCGAGAGGTTTGTGAAAAAGATAAAAGGGAAACTGCTTTCTATGCCAAAGTCTGTCAGACGATATATTCCTCTTTTTTTAAACTGGACAGTGATATCGCTCATTAAGGTTGACCCTGCCTTCACATAATGAACATAGCCTCTGCCTTTTATGGCCTCTGGAGGATGGAGGGTCAATGAATAAGAAGGCAGTGCTCTTTTGGTATTTGTTACAGAGACCCCGATGATGCCATCTTCTTTTGCAAACAGATGGCTGGTTTGAGATATATTTAGTGCAATTCTTCTCAGGTTAAGTTTCAGCAAAACGAGCGAGACCGTAAGTATTGAAAGCATCATCGAAAGTATGAGGTATATGAGGTTATTTCCCGTATTAAGTGCGGATATCGCTATCAGTGCCGTGGCAAGTAAAAACTTCTTTCCTTCCTTTGTAACCTTCATGACATGCGTATGGTAAACCCCGCCTTATACAGGCACAGGGAGCTTTTTAAGAATATCCTCAAGGATTCTTTCGGAATCCATAATAGATGTTTTTGCCTTTAATATAAGCCTATGGCCTAAGACATACACCGCGGTGTCTTTTATGTCTTCTGGTGTGATATAGTTTCTGCCTTCATAATATGCATTTGCCTTTGCAATCTTAAGGAGAAACTGCGATGCCCTCGTGCTTGCACCAAGCCTTACCCTTTCGTCCTTTCTCGTTTCATTTATTATTGCTATGAGATAATCGAGAAGACTTCTTTCGACCCTGACGGTGTCAACCTCTTTTTGCATCCTTAATATCTCTCTGCTGTCAACTACAGGAGACATCCTCTCGATTGTCTCGAAATCCATTTGCTCTAAGATAGCTCTCCTTTCGTACTCAGGCGATGGATAACCCAGTCTGAGGTGAAGCATAAACCTATCGAGCTGGCTTTCAGGCAGGGGAAATGTGCCGTGATATTCAAGCGGGTTTTGTGTGGCTATGACCATAAATGGCTCGGGAAGGATATATGTCCTTCTGTCTACCGAAACCCGCCTTTCGTTCATTGCCTCAAGAAGCGCTGACTGGGTCTTTGGATTAGTCCTGTTTATCTCATCCGCAAGAACGATATTCGTAAATATAGGTCCCTGCTTGAACTCAAAGTCTTTTTTTTCGGCATTATATATGCTTACGCCTATTATATCCGATGGCAAAAGGTCAGATGTAAACTGGATGCGCTGAAATGTGCAGTTTATTGCCTTTGCGAGGGTAAATGCAAGTGTTGTCTTTCCAACTCCGGGGACATCTTCTATCAGGAGATGTCCTTTTGCGAGGAGCGTGGTGATTGCCATCCTGATGGCATTCCTCTTGCCCCTGATGACAGAATCCATCCTATCTTCCAATGCCCTGAGAGTGCCGTTAACCGAGATTTCTTCCTTGCTCATTAATTGACGCATATATATTTATAATAGCATTTTTTACATATTCTTATTTTAAGAAATCCTAAGGATAATTTAGAGAAAGCCTCTGTATAGACTCAGCCCTGCCTGTTTTAGTGTCGATAGCAATAACAACTGCCTGTAGTAATGCAGGTCCTTTTGCGATCTCGAATTTTTTTGGTATCTGAAGGAGAAACCTCTCTATTACCTCTTCTTTTTGCACTCCGATTATAGAGTCGGCAGGTCCTGTCATGCCAACATCGCTGATATAGGCAGTGCCTTTTGGAAGAAGTCTTTCGTCAGCAGTCTGCACATGAGTATGAGTTCCAATGACTGCCGAGACTTTGCCGTCGACAAAGTATCCAAAAGCCTGTTTCTCGGATGTAGCCTCTGCATGGAAATCCACTACGATAATGTTTGTAGTCTCCCTAAGCCTTTCTATTTCTTTTTCCGAGACCCTGAATGGGCAGTCCATGTTAGACATAAAAACCCTTCCTGATACATTAACCACTGAAACCTTAATGCCTGATGAAAGGCTCTGGATGACACTGCCAAAGCCAGGCACACCGGGTGGATAATTTAGAGGCCTAAGCACTCTGTTTTCCTTTGCTATATAGGGCAGAAATTCTTTTTTGTCCCAGATGTGATTTCCGCTTGTAATTACATGAATGCCTGAGCCAAACATCTCGGTAACGGTTTTTTCCGTTATTCCGAAGCCACCTGCGAGATTCTCTCCATTAGCTATAGTGAGGTCTATTTTATATGTCTCCACAAGTTTAGGCAGAAGGGCTTTAACAGCCATTCTGCCTGTCTTTCCAACTATATCTCCTATAAATAGGACATTCATGGTTTATTTTGCATATTCTACATATCTGGATTCTCTTATGACAGTAACCCTAATCTGACCCGGATATGTCATTTCCTGCTCTATTTTCTTTGATAGCTCCTTAGAGATGTTCCATGCAGACTCATCGGAGACATCCTCTGGCTTGACTATAATCCTGAGTTCCCTTCCTGCCTGAATCGCATAGCACTTCTCGACACCCTTGAATGACATGGCAAGCTGTTCGAGTTTCTCAAGCCTCTTAAGATAGTTCTCTATGCTTTCGGTTCTTACGCCTGGTCTTGCCGCAGAGAGGGCATCCGAGGCGGCTACGAGAGCGGCCTCAACCGATGTTGGCTCTCCTTCTCCATGATGCACTAAGATAGCATTTATCACCTTATCGTTTTCACCGTATTTTTTTGCAAGCCTTGCACCTATGTCCTGATGAGAGCCCTCAACCTCATGGTCAACTGCCTTGCCTATGTCGTGAAGAAGCCCTGCCCTTTTGGCTAATTTTAAATCCACGCCAAGCTCTCCTGCCATAACGCCTGCAAGGTATGCGACCTCCCTTGAATGCCGAAGGACATTCTGTCCATAAGATGACCTGTATCTCAGCCTTCCTATGAGCTTTATAATCTCAGGGTGAATGCCTGAGAGCCCTAGGTCAAATACTGCTTTTTCGCCTTCCTCGAATATTGCCGAGTCCACCTCTTTTCTAACCTTCTCGACAACCTCTTCTATTCTTGCAGGATGAATCCTTCCGTCAGATATCAGTCTTTCGAGGGAAAGCCTTGCTACCTCTCTTCTTACAGGGTCAAACCCAGAAAGCGTAACGAGCTCAGGCGTATCGTCGACAATAAGGTCAATCCCTGTTGCGGCCTCAAGTGCCCTGATATTTCTACCTTCTCTTCCTATAATCCTTCCTTTCATCTCATCGCTTGGAAGGCTTACGGCAGTAACAGAGGCATCAGTGACAAAATCGCTGGCATAACGCTGAATGGCAAGTCCTAAAACCTCCTTTGCCTTTTTATCGGATGCTTCTTTTGCCTCATCCTCTATCTTCTTTGACAGCTTTATTGCCTCAAACCGTGATTCCTCCTCGACCTTTCCGAGGAGCTCTGCTTTTGCCTCCTCTGAGCTTAATCCTGAGAGCTTTTCCAAAACCAAAGTCTGCTCCTTTATAAGCTGTTTCAAGCTATTATCCTTATCCTGTAATGACCGCTCCTTTGAATTAAATTCCCTTTCTTTCTTAGTAAGCTCTTGCTCCCTTTTTTCCATCTGGTCAAGTTTTCTCTCCATGCCTTCTTCTTTCTGCCTGAGCCTTTTGTCCAGATGGTTTAATTCGTGACGCCGCTCTTTTAACTCCTTTTCCACCTCTGACTTTGCCTGATAAAGCGTGTCCTTTGCCTCAACGGATGCCTCCTTTTTGATTCTAAAAGCCTCTTTCTGTGCCTCCTCGACAATGGCATGCTTTTCCCTCTCAATCGCCTCTTTCTTTGACCTTAAAGAAGCCCTGTATATCAAGCTGAGAACAACCCCTAATACAACACCAACGCCAACTGAGACCGATATATAAACAGCATAAGGCATTGGATACCTCCTTTAGAGAGAAATTTAAGGTTGGACAGACTATCTCAGGCTTTCGAAGTTTTACAAAAGACCATAGAATTTATATTATCCTGCAATGCCCGTATAAAAAACCCACCCTGCCGTGTAAGTGAACAATTAGATCCGCCTTTTAAATAGGTGGGTGCCGTGAAGAGGACTTCAGGCTTTCCTCCTTTTTGGAGGACATGCACACCGTGCCTCTTACCTAAGCTCCCAAAAGATCTAATTTGCTGGATCAACTTTTTCACCTAATCACCAACAGGGCAGGCACAATCTGTCCAGCCCTTATACTATATTTATATCAGAAAATGCACCATTTCTGCAAGAGAATATTGACCCTGAAACTCCTTCAGGGTGACAGGGCTTTTGTTCAGGGTGACAGGGGGTTCTGTTCAGGGCTTACCCTTTTTAAATAATGCCTTTAGAGGCTTAACCTCTCTGTCCTCATGACTTTTGAGCTTAAAAAGCTCTTCTGAGACCTTAGAGTTCACCTGAGGCTCTATCAACCTTATATCCATGACGAATCCATTACTCAGGGATACATTCACTGTCATGGGCAATTTGGAGTCCGAAAAATCGCTGAATAAAACATCTGCAAACTTCCCCTCCTTATCGTAAACCGAAATACCTGTGTTAAGAAGGGTATCCCTGCTAAAGGTATACTGCCTTATCAAGCTCATAGTTTCTTTTTGTTGACAGAACTCATTAAGTGTATAGCCCTCATCGGTTTCAGCCATGCTATAGATGGTCTCCGATGATGGCAACTCTGGAGTTAATAGATGTGGAATCTCTCCTTCATAAAGGGTGTTTTCAAATGGTACATATACCTGAAGATAATTACCTAAAAGTATAACCTCTGCGGCAGTTAGACCAAGGGGTCCAAAAAACCTAATATTAAGAGACTCAGGCATCATATAGGCAACAATGCCTTCAATGTCTACGGTTTTACCTTCCTTTAAGAACCCAACCGTTACCTCTGACTTAATGCTTTTTATATCGTTAAAAATCAGGGATCCCCTTAAAGCCTCTACTGTTACAATACCCTCATACGGCTTAAACTGAGGAGGATGCCTTAATGCCTCTTTCTTTGCACATGCAAAAAGACTTAGGGTAAGTGCAATCATCATAAATGATTTTCTGAGGAACATACTTTTTAAGGTAACCTTTTCGTAGAGGAAATTCAAGGGGTGTAGTTTTATTTCCCCTTAAGAAACTCTTCCTTCAATGCAGTGCTTAGAAGCCTTACCTCCGGGTATCTCTCTGCATAAGGCTCGATGCTTTCAAGAAATGATTCTATCTCCTCCTTATCCCCTGTCTGTTCAAGAGATTTCATATAATATGCAAGACCCTTTGGCGTAATCAGCTCCAATGATGTCTCATAATAATCCCTGTAAGGCAGTCCCTGTTTTTTCAATAGATATGCATAGTGAGTAATAGTCGTGTAATAAAACATCTTGACCTCAGTAGAAAACATATCATCCGATTTTTCCTTGAGGCTCCTTTCGTATACAAACCTCTCGAATGCCTTATCTAAGTCTTTGAACTTTTGCTTTTCATCTCCCCTTAAGCCTTTTTTCGGAAAAAGCCTGTAGCACATGATGTATGGTCGGGGAGTGAAATATTTTTTGAGTTTGTCGCTTATGCTCAGGACATTTGGGGTAAAAACCCTTCCACGGCTCACATAAACCTCATCTACCTTTAAAAACAGTTTTCCTCCTGGCAAATCAGGAAACAGGGTTTTATATTTCCAGAATGGGTTTGCCTGTGATAAAACCCCTCCTTTGTCGCTTAAAAGAATAACGACATCGTCTCTTTTCCGCTCTATGAGATTTTCATAGAAAAGGGGAAAGTATGTGGCATCAGAGCTTGTAAGCACAATACTTAAAGTCGGAAGGGCATTCAGTATGTTGCCTGCAAAATCCTCGACAAGATAATAATCGCTAAGATTGTTCTTTTTGATGTTTAGCGGAAGATAAAGCACAAAAGGAAGTAAGAGAACTCCAATTGCAAATGGTCTTGCTGTAAACGGTAACCTCCTTTTAAAATGCCGAAGGAGCCACCAGAGCCCATAGCCTACATTGACTGTAACAAGATATAACAGTGAAAGCATGAAGGGATTTAAAAGAAACAGGTCTTTTTCAACTGGCTCTTCAAATGCATAGACCATTGCCGAAAGGACAATCCCATATGAGGCAAGGGTCACTATAAAATACAAAAGCATGGGCTTCCTTTTCCATAGAGGGATTATTGAAAATATAGACAGGACAGACAGCCACCCAAAGTTTTTAAATATAAGATGCTTGACTGCATTGTATGTGCCTTGAAGCAGGGTTACTGGATGGCCTGCAGGCCCTACGAGTGAAGGAATGCTTGAGCCATATTCTTCCCTAAAGAATGTAATAAGGAATCTATGCAAGGAGCTTGAATCAGAATAACTAAACAGTATGCCATCTGAAAAATACTTCAACGAACGGAGATAACTGAATATGTATACCGAAAAACCGAGCATAAAAAATAAAACGGAGATAAAGATTGTGTTGACCCTGTTTTGCTTATTTAGAGCAAGAAGAAACATCAAAGGGAAGAGCATAAACCCTATTGTATGGTGATTGCCCATGCCAATGCCTAATACGAATGAACCTAAAAACAGAAGCCTTCTATCGCCATTTTCAGAGATAAATCTAATGCCGAGATAGAAGATTGAAAGTGTGAGGACAGAGTTTAGTGTATAGACCTCTGCCTTTACGGACTCTGACCATACAAGCGGAAGAAACCCTGAAAGTGTGGCTGAAAATATGGCGGTTAGTTTGTCCTTTGTCAGGATGTGAACTGACATAAATACGACTACCGATGTTAGAGCTCCGCATAAGGCTGAAAAGAGATTGAGCTTATAGGGGATACTACCAAAAGGAAGAAAGGTCCAAATCTTGCCCAAAAGCACATAAAGAGGATACCCCGGAGGATGAGCAGGACCCATAGCAAAAACCGATGTATAAAGCATAGGGCTGTCGCCACTATAAAGAGACGGGCTGAGAAAAAAAATATATGTAAGAAATATTACAAGCCCACTCAGATATAGAGAAATCCTATAGGTGTCTTTCAAGGAAGTTTATATGCGGGGCATAGTCATGCCCCGCATATGTTTTTTTTACTCTGCTAAGGTTAGACTGCCTATGGTTGAGATTACAGTATTATCTCCAAGGTTAGTGCCACCTATTATGTTGATATAGCCTGTTCTCCTACCACCAACTATAGAATTAAGACCGCTTGTAAGACTGTCAAATGTCTTTTGAGCCATTAGATTAATCCCTAAAGAACCTGAATCCCCAGAGAGATTGCTTTTCATATTTCCGAGGGTTGGATTCCCTTTTACCGATGCAATTGCAATCCCATATGCGGCTGAGAGATGACCATAAAGCCCTCTAATAGATGCCTTTTCAGCATCTGTCTGAAGGTCAAGATACCTTGGTATTGCCACTGCGGCTAAAATCCCTAAGATGATGATTATCATCACTAACTCAATCAAAGTAAAACCGCTTTTGTTGTTAAGCATACTATCCTCCTTGTCATATGTTTTTAGCCCTAATAAGGACTTTGTATTTCATACAAATGCATTAAACATGCCAGAAAAAACATTTATAAATCAATATGTTTAAATCCGCAGGATAAAATAATGGGTATTTCTTTACCCAAAATGTTACAAAAAATCCCCAAGGTAAATTATTGAGGATGGATTCTGGAGAAGCCAGAATGATACCATGAAAAAGAAAATGCACCTCCCATATTACAGAGCGATAGCTTAAGCTATCCTTCTACGGGTTTTAAACCCAGAGCCTTTTAAGGCTAAAGGAGGTGCATATATG